>JAKACV010000055.1 GCA_021821085.1 Bacillota bacterium
TAGAGCCTGTTCAAAAAGGGTTGAGGTAAGATGCAAGCAGGGGTTTGGTGAAGTCTGGACATGCGCGCGAAGTGTACGATAGGTGGTACATGAGCACGCATGTCCAGCACAAGCCGAAGCCCTGCGCCGCAGAGTTCTCGACCCTTTTTGAACAACCTCTATTAGTGATTTTTTTGTACAGCCAGATGCGTCATGAAGCGTTAAGGCGATGCGGTACATGATCATTGATCATATCTCCTTAGTGCTTGTGCAGTACTTCGTTTGGCTTGCCGCGATTAGTCCCATCTATCGCGTTTGTGTTCCTGCCATTGTTGATCCAGCCAACGAAGTGCCTCTGGAATATGTTTTTGCCAAAATCCCCAAATATGTGTCCCCTCTGCTTCTTGGTAGTCGAGTATGATCCCTTTATCCTCCAATAGTTGTTTCATTTCTCGATTTGCCTCTAGAAAATTATAAGTTCCCGCCGGAGTCTCCACGGCTGTCTCTTGCTCTCCCACAATCATCATGGCGGATATTTTTCGTGTATTTGGAATCCGCGTCGCATAAGTGATGACGTCATCATAAAAGGCGCCTGAAAATAGGATCATATGATCGAACAGAGTGGCGGTTTCAAACAGTAGTTCCAGGGTCACCACGGCACCCAGTGAAATTCCAGCCATCGCACGCATATTTGGATCAGAATGAACGGTGTAATTCCGCTCAACCAGTGGAATACACTCTTCGATCACAAATCGCGCGTAGGCATCGTTGCGCGCTCCAAACAATGCATAATCATCTGTGCGATATTTGTGGTTGACTGCAATTCCTGCAATGAGGCATGGCGTGAGACTGCCTTGGGTAATTAACTCTGCTGCAAGCGTGGCTATGCGTCCGTGTGAAAAAAATTCATTGCCATCATGGCAGTATAGGATTGGATAAACTTTTTTCTCATCATATTCAGGAGGTAGAAAAACTTTCACGGTTCGTTCTTCGTTAAGGTGTGCACTGTATAAGGTATGTCCGACAATGCGCCGTTTTAAGGTATCCATTTTTATGATCCTCTCCAAAGTAAAGTGATACAGTCAGGTAAAAGGGTTAAACGAGATGCGGTGAGATAGCCATATTGCACAGAAATGATGAAGTTTTGTAACAGATTCTTTCCATTTGAAAAAAGAAGTTCGCAAGTTTTCGATATCTGTATTATACTATACCAAGGAACTGTATTATCTATGTTTTGGACGTTTCTATTGTTTTTGATGGTATGACACTACGTTCGAGGTGAACGCATATGAGCGCGATAGCGCCAACGAAAGAAACCACTTATCTCCAAGTTCTTGATACGGAAGGCAACGTTGTAAACCCTAGTTTAATGCCGGAGTTATCTGATAAGCAATTGCGATCTTTAATGCACAAAATGGTATTTACGAGAATTTGGGATCAACGAGCCATTAAATTAACACGTCAGGGTCGTCTGGGATTTTATGCGCCTGTGGGTGGGCAAGAGGCGAGCATGATAGGCAGTGAAGCAGCGTCTGAAAAAGAGGATTTTTTATTTCCAAGTTATCGTGATATACCGCAGGCCATGTGGCATGGATGGCCATTGTACCAAGCATTTCTTTATTCTCGCGGGCACCAACACGGCGCACAATTTCCGCAAAATGTACATGTGATGATGCCGCAAATTATCATTGGCGCGCAAATTGTTCAAACTGCAGGCACGGCGCTTGCTTTCAAGCTTCGCAAGGAAAAGCGGGTGGCTTTTACGTATATCGGAGATGGCGGCACATCTCAGGGCGATTTTTACGAAGGGATTAACTTTGCTGGAGCGTATGGTGCGCCTGCGGTATTTATTGTGCAAAACAATCAGTTTGCAATTTCCGTCCCAGTTTCACTGCAAACAGCGGCTGAGACGCTCGCCAATAAAGCTGTTGCGGCCGGGATTCCCGGTGTACAAGTGGATGGGATGGACGTCTTGGCTGTATACAGTGTGACGAAGCAAGCGATGGATCGCGCGCGTACAGGTGAAGGACCTAGTTTAATTGAGACGATCACCTTCCGTTATGGTCCACATACGATGAGCGGTGATGATCCGACTCGCTATCGGACAAAAGAACTTGAGCAGGAGTGGCAGCTAAAAGATCCGTTGGTTCGCTTTCGTAATTTCTTGCAAAAGAAAAACTTATGGTCTGAGGTTGATGAGGAGCGTGTAATTGAGGAAGCGAAAACTGCTGTCAATGACGCCTTGGCAAAAGCTGATGCATATCAGAAGATGACGCTTCCTGGGTTAATTGATAGCATGTTTAAAACATTGCCTGCAGATTTGATTGCGCAGCGCGCCGAATTTGATTCCTAAGGTGGGATGCTCTCATGGCACAAATGACAATGATTCAAGCAATTACGAATGCGATGGATTTGGAATTAGGGCGAGATGAAAAAGTGTTGCTGTTTGGGGAAGATGTAGGGCAAAGTGGTGGCGTTTTTCGGGCGACAGATGGCTTGCAAAAGAAGTACGGAGTGGAACGAGTATTTGATACACCGCTTGCGGAGTCAGGGATTGCTGGACTGGCAACAGGCCTATCCATCCAGGGTTTTCGTCCGATTGCTGAAATTCAGTTTTTTGGATTTGTGTTTGAAGCAATGGATGAAATTGCGGGTCAGGCGACACGCATGCGCTACCGTTCTGGTGGAAGGTACAGCTGTCCAATTGTCTATCGTGCGCCATTTGGCGGTGGGGTTAAAACACCTGAATTGCATGCAGATAGTTTGGAGGGGATCTTAGCGCAATTGCCCGGGTTAAAAGTGGTCGTACCGTCCAACCCGTACGATGCAAAAGGGATGCTGATTTCTGCTATTCGCGATGATGATCCTGTGTTTTTCTTGGAGCATATGAAGTTATATCGTTCATTTCGGCAAGAGGTTCCGGAAGATGCGTATACCGTTCCAATCGGGCAAGCTAAAGTTGTACGAGAAGGCAAAGATGTAACAGTGATCGCTTATGGAGCGATGGTTCATACTGCAGAGAAGGCAGCAGAGGAATGGGCCAAAACTCGTGGTATTCAAGCAGAAGTGATTGATTTGCGGACCATACGTCCGATTGACATTGAAACGATTGTTACATCTGTGAAGAAAACGCACCGCGCGGTGGTGTTGCAAGAAGCGCAGCGGACCGCAGGGATCGCGGCAGAGGTGATTGCGCAAATTAACGAACAGGCAATATTTTATTTAGAGGCCCCAGTACTTCGCATTGCACCTCCGGATACGGTCTATCCATTTGCGATGATTGAAGATGAGTGGCTCCCTACACTAAAACGGGTAGTGAGTGGACTGGAAAAGGTATTTAGCTTATAAATGAATGAGTTTTCGAATGAAGAGGTGATTACAATGGGCTTGTATGCATTTCGATTTCCAGAACTGGGTGAAGGGTTGCATGAGGGACGCATTGAAAAATGGTTAGTTAAACCAGGAGATGAAATCAAGGAGGATGACGCCATTGCCGAAGTCGAAAATGACAAGGCCATGGTGGAACTGCCGAGTCCAGTTGATGGGCGTGTCGTTGAGATAAAGGTTGCAGATGGAGCGACAGTCGTTGTAGGTGATTTGATTATTACATTAGAAGTGGCTGGCGAGGGCAATGCGGATTCGGCGATAGCAGAAGATCAAAAAACTGCTGATGTACAACAAGCGGGACTTGCCAACGTGGCACAAAATGTTGCGGATGCAAGTCCATCTGCGCCAACTAAAAAAGAAGCACAGACTGTGTCGGGTGTGGTTTCTGCCAACATGCAAACTGATTCTGCGATAAAGGGGGTAGCACATGATGTGTTGGCAACTCCTGGTGTTCGCAAATTCGCGCGTGAACAAGGTATTGACATTACGTTGGTTCGTGGTTCAGGCGCTAATGGTAAAGTGACAAAAGAAGATGTTGCTAATTTCAATCAGAGTTCGCAAGTTCCGACGGGCAGTTTACAGGAGCATCCTGTGAACACGGAGAATAAAACGCAAGCAGAGGAAACTCGCGTATTGACGGGTTCGACCACAAATGGCAGTCTGATTACGATTGAAGAACGTGTGCCATTGCCGTCTATCCGTAAATTAATTGCGCAAGCCATGGCAAAGTCTAAATATACAGCTCCACATGTAACGATCATGGATGAGGCGGATGTCACTGAACTTGTGAAGTTTCGTCAAGAGATTAAACCACTCGCACAAGAACGTGATATAAAAATTACCTACTTGCCATTTGTAGTAAAGGCGCTCGTGGCGACGGTCAGAAAATACCCGCAATTGAATTCGTCGTTTGACGAAGAAAAACAAGAATTGGTGCTAAAGCACTCCTTTCACATTGGCATTGCTACAGATACGGACAGAGGCCTGCTTGTACCAGTCATCGGTGATGCTGATCGTAAAAATATGTGGACGATTGCAGGTGCGATTAACGATTTGGCATCACGTGCTCGTTCGGGTAAACTAATGCCAAACGAGATGAAGGGTAGTACGATTTCCATCACCAATATTGGTTCTGCGGGGGGGATGTTTTTCACCCCGATCATTAATTATCCAGAAGTCGCTATTCTTGGTGTGGGGCGTATTACTGAAAAACCAGTTATGCAGAATGGAGAAGTAGTAGGAGCGCACATGATGGCATTATCTCTAAGTTTTGATCATCGCATTATTGATGGTGCACTTGCGCAACATGCGATGAATGAATTGAAAAACTTGCTAGCTAATCCGCGATTGTTGCTTTTGGAGGTGTAATAGATGGTTGTGGGAGAACTTACTGAGGAAGTTGATGTGTTAATTATCGGTGCGGGCCCCGGAGGTTATGTGGCGGCGATTCGCGCTGCACAGTTCGGTAAGCAGGTAACGCTCATCGATAAGGCTGAGATTGGTGGCGTGTGCTTGAATCGCGGATGTATTCCATCAAAAGCATTGATTTCAGCGGCACATCACTATGAAACAGCTCATGAATCTGCGTTTCCAGGGATTGAGACGACTGCCAAGCTCAATTTTGCTGAAGTCCAGACGTGGAAACAAGGCGTCGTAAATAAGATGACAGGCGGCGTGAAAACACTGCTAAAAGGTAATAAAATCACTGTCGTGCAGGGCGAAGTTTTTTTTGTAAAACCAGATGAAGCGCGAGTTATGACAGAAGTTGAAGGTCATAACTATCATTTTGAAGAGTGCATCATTGCCACCGGTTCACGTCCGATTGAATTGAAATCGATTCCCTTTAGCAAACGGGTGTTATCGTCTACGGAAGCGCTGTCGCTTACTGAAGTTCCGGAAAGTTTAATTGTCATCGGCGGTGGCTACATAGGCATCGAACTTGGACAAATGTATGCAAAACTAGGGACAAAAGTAACAATTATAGAAGGAACCGATTCTATCCTTCCCACATTTGAATCGCAGTTGTCACGTCTGGTTCTTCGTAATCTGAAGAAGTATAATGTAGACATCGTCACTCAGGCGATGGCTCAATCTGTACAAGAGACGGAAAAGGATATTACACTTAGCTACACGGTAAGTGGAGAGGAAAAAACGGCAACTGCTCAGTACGTGCTCGTGACCGTTGGCCGTCAGCCCAATACAGATGAACTAGGACTTGAGACGATTGGCATTCAAATGGCGGAAAAAGGGCTGATTGCGGTTGATGCACAGTGCAAAACTAACATTGATCACATTTACGCGATTGGAGATATCGTCCCAGGACCTGCTCTCGCCCACAAAGCATCTTATGAAGGGAAAGTGGCGGCTGAAGTAATTGCGGGTAAGAACAGTGTTGTAGATTATCGGTGTATTCCCGCAGTTGTTTTCTCTGATCCGGAAATTGCAGTTGTTGGATTGTTTGAAGAAGAAGCGAAGCAAGTCTATCAAGAGATTTCTGTAGGGAGATTTCCCTACGCGGCAAACGGCCGAGCAACCGCGCTTAATGCAGATCAAGGTTATGTGAAATTAATCGCCGATAAACAGTCCGGGTTACTCGTCGGAGCACAGGTCATTGGGCACGAAGCTTCTAACTTGATTGCTGAGCTTGGATTAGCGATTGAGATGAGTGCGACATTAGAAGATGTTGCATTGACCATTCATGCTCATCCAACACTTGGCGAAATGGTTATGGAGGCTTCTGAGGTAGCTTTGGGAGTACCTATTCACGTATTGGCGAAGTAGTGTCTGGAGGATTGGGGAGGTGCAGCATGGCGTTTCAACAAGGAACAGGGATGAGTCTCATTCTTCGTTTGGAATTAGATCAATCCGTTGGAGCTTTTGGTCAACTGACGCGTGCAATTGGTGAATCGGGCGGCGATATTGTTGCGGTTGACGTGATTCGAGTTACCAAAAACATGGCTGTTCGCGACGTTACAGTTCAAGCATCTGATCGGGAGCATGCGGATTATATCGTTCAAGCGTTGTCAGCACTGCCGGGTGTACGTGTGGTGAATGTGTCGGATCGCACTTTTTTGATGCATCTTGGCGGTAAAATTTCCATTCAACCTAAAATTCCGGTGAAAAATCGCGATGATTTATCGCGCGTGTATACACCAGATGTTGCACGTGTTTGTACAGCGATTCAGGAAGATCCTTCGAAAGCATTTCAACTTACAATTAAGCGGAATACAGTTGCGATTGTTACAGATGGAACTGCTGTTCTAGGATTAGGGGACATCGGTCCTGCGGGGGCGATTCCTGTAATGGAAGGAAAGGCTATGCTGTTCAAACAGTTTGCGGATGTTGATGCTTTTCCGATTTGTTTAGACACAAAAGATACGGATGAAATCATCCGTATTGTAAAGGCAATCGCACCGACATTTGGCGGTATTAATTTGGAGGATATTTCCTCACCGCGGTGCTTTGAAATTGAAGACCGTTTACGCGCGGAACTTGATATTCCCGTCTTTCATGACGACCAACACGGGACTGCTGTCGTCTTGTTAGCTGGGTTGCTGAATGCGGCAAGATTGATTGGAAAAAATCTTGAGCAACTTCGGGTTGTCGTAATCGGTATTGGGGCGGCCGGTGTCGCTTGTACCAAGATGTTATTAGCGGCCGGAGTGCGAAACGTAATTGGTGTAGATCGTCAAGGGGTTTTGGTTAGGACAGAGATCTATGCGAATGCGATGTGGGATTGGTATGCGAGTCACACGAATCCAGAGGAAGTGCATGGTGGACTGGATGAAGCCATAGAAGGCGCCGATGTTTTTATAGGACTATCAGGTCCAGGAGTGCTTACGATTGAACACCTAAAGAAAATGGCGAAGGATCCCATTGTATTTGCGATGGCTAATCCATTTCCTGAGATTGATCCAGAAATTGCAGAACCTTATGTTCGCGTGTTAGCGACTGGGCGCTCCGACTATCCCAATCAGATTAACAATGTATTATGTTTCCCTGGTATTTTTCGGGGGGCACTGGATTGTCGAGCGCATACAATTAATGAAGAAATGAAACTCGCTGCGGCGCGGGCGATTGCATCCATTGTCACAGAGGATGAATTGAGTGAACAGTATATTGTACCGAGCGTATTTAATAAGAAAATTAGTCGCGCCGTGCGTCAAGCGGTAATTGATGCCGCAATTGCAACAGGAGTTGCTCGACGCGAGGGCGCGGATTATCCTCAATCTCATTAAGAAGTTTGGATGAGCACATTCAATGCGAACCGTGATGCGTTCGTAAAAGCATTTGAAATTTTGGTAAAAATCTAGGTTCATAAACTGGAAAAATGTGTAAACTCTTTTCTTGGTTTGTGCGTATATGAATTTCCCCTTTTTCGTATACTGTGAGTATGTCTTTTGCATGGTGTCGAGAGGGTGGTAAGATGACGTACCGTTTGCGAATGATGAACCCTGAAGATGTTCGGGACTTGTTGCAATGGTTGCAGCGTCTGTCTATTCCCAAAGCGCGAAGTGGGGTTTTGTTTTTTCTAGAAGTGAGAGATCCTGAATGGCCAGCTTTTATCGACCTTACAGTTGATGGTTCTGACGAGGAAATCGACACGATTGCATGGTTATCGCACATGCTCATGCGCTACATATTAGGGAGTTTTATGTATCGCTTTATTACAACTGAATTGCAACGCGAGCATAATTATTTGAACCCGGAGGAAATTGACTACCTGAGGGATAAAATATATGGTCAGGTGATTCAGTCCGGGTCACACCGACTTTTGCGTTTTGCAACTTTCGCGCTTGAAAATGCATGGTTCGGGGATTTTTCAGAACAATTGTGTAATGCATTGCAGGACGTTTTGCAAAAACCGCAACATGAAGTTCATCTCGATGGATTGTTACGGTTTCGTTTTATGCACTATGTGAGCGAATTGCGTGAACTTATGCGTGCTTCGGTAGACGACTATCTACTTAGCCGTGAGTATGAAGATTACATTGATTTATTGCGTTACTTTTTAGATACGACGCCCATATCGCCCTCGGTGGTGCATGTTTTAACGGTTGGCGATTCAGCAAAGGCTTTTACAAGTGATTTTCAACCGTTTGATGTATCTGAGGTGACGCACATTGCAACACGTGCTGCGGAAGGAGATCTTCATCCGCAGGATGTACTGATGAGTGCGTTAATTACCCACTCACCATGCAAAGTCATTCTTCATACCGATGATGCTGATTTTGGTTTCGCAAAGACGCTAATTCGCGTCTTTGGGAAGCGTTTAGAAATTTGCAATTCGTGCCCTGAATGTGACGTTTTTGTGGCGACGATTGACAAGGGAACATCGTCTGTCTATACTTCGATTTAATATCTGAATAGCTTGGAATGAGACATGGATGTCTGTGAGTCCGTTAAGAGAGAGCGCATAGTAGTTGGTGTGAGTGTGCTCACGGTTGCGACAGACATTTACCACTCGGGAGCTGCTGACGAAAGAACGATCTGTTCTCTAAGTCAAGCCGTTGCGCGCGTTAAGCGTTTTTGAGACGTCAATCTATTGTGGCGTGAAAATGGGTGGAACCACGGATGCGGTAGCGCTTTCGTCCCTGCGAATAAAGCAGGGGCGGGGGCGCTTTTTGTGTTATTCATGTTATTCAAATGTAGTTGCGATATACATGAGGTGTCTGTTATTGAGAGGGTGGATGGATAGGATGAGTCAGGATCAGATTGTTATTCGTTTGAAAGATGGAACAGAGAAGACTGTACCGAAAGGGATAACGATAAGTGAAATTGCAAGCAGAATCAGTGCGGGTCTAGCACGCCAAGCGGTGGCAGGGAAGGTCAACGGCAAAGTAATTGAACTGTCGCGAGCTATTGAAATAGACAGTGCTGTGGAGATTTTGACACTTGATGACGACGATGGACTAGAGGTATATCGGCATACGGCAGCCCATGTCTTGGCGCAAGCGGTATATCGTTTGTACCCAGAGACGAAATTTGCAATTGGACCCGTGATTGAAAATGGATTTTATTATGATTTTGCGGATCACGCGTTTACACTAGATGAGTTTCCTGCAATCGAAGCTGAGATGAAGGCGATTATTAAAGCTGACTATCCTGTTGTGCGAAAGGTAATTACACGGGAAGAGGCCTTGACCTTTTTTGCAGAGCGCAATGATCGTTTTAAAATTGAAATTATTCAAGATTTGTCAGTTGATCAAACGCTTACGATTTACTCGCAGGGAGAATTTACTGATCTTTGTCGGGGGCCGCATTTACCGTCGACTGGACGTATTAAAGCTTTTAAGTTACTGAGTTTGGCTGGTGCGTATTGGCGAGGAGATGCAAATCGCGAACAATTAACCCGCATCTATGCGACCGCTTTTTCGAAGGCTTCTCAGCTTGAAACGTATTTAAAATTTCTGGATGAAATGAAGGAACGCGATCATCGGCGTATTGGGAAAGAGTTAAAATTATTTACTTTGGCACATGAAGTCGGGGCAGGGTTACCGATTTGGCTTCCTAACGGTGCAAAGGTACGCCGTGCGATTGAACGTTACATTGTTGATTTGGAAGAAAGTCTAGGCTATGAGCATGTCTATACCCCTGTGCTTGGAAGTGTAGAATTGTATAAGATCAGTGGGCATTGGGAGCACTATCATGAAGATATGTTTCCACCGATGCGTATAGAGAATGAGGAGTTTGTTTTGCGACCGATGAATTGTCCACATCACATGATGGTGTACAAATCAGAGCCGCGCAGTTACCGCGATTTGCCGCTACGTATCGCCGAACTTGGCATGATGCATCGCTTTGAAATGTCGGGTACATTAGCTGGATTGCAGCGGGTTCGAGCGATGACGCTGAATGACGCACATTTATTTTGTACACCTGATCAAATTCAAGCTGAGTTTTCCCGTGTTATCAAATTGATTCAACGTGTGTATCGCGATTTTTCCATCACTGATTTCTCCTACCGCTTATCGTTACGCGATCCTGCAAACACAGAAAAGTACGTTGCGAACGATGGAATGTGGAATAAAGCGGAAAATATGCTGCGTCAAGCTCTTGATGATCTCGGGTTGCCGTATACGGAGGCAGAGGGTGAGGCTGCGTTTTACGGTCCGAAGCTTGACGTGCAGGTTAAAACTGCCCTTGGCAAAGAAGAAACATTATCCACTGTGCAACTTGATTTTCATCTGCCGGAACGCTTTGAACTGGAGTATATCGGGGAAGATGGTAAACCTCATCGCCCTGTTGTGATTCACCGTGGCATTGTCAGCACAATGGAGCGCATGGTCGCTTTTTTAATTGAAAATTATAAAGGCGCATTTCCGCTCTGGTTGGCTCCAATTCAAGCACGGATCCTATCTGTCACTGATTATCAAAAAGAATATGTAGAAGAGATTGTGGATCTATTACGCGAACGGGGAGTAAGAACTGAAGCAGATGTGAGACAGGAGAAAATCGGGTACAAGATACGTGCTGCACAACTCGATAAAATTCCCTATATGCTGGTTATAGGTGCAAAGGAGATGGAATCTCGTCAGGTAGCTGTTCGTGACCGTGTGGCTGGGGACATAGGAGAGATGGCGCTTGACGAATTTGTACAAAAAGTTGTTGCAGAAATCTCGGCGCGTGGAAGTGGAGAATTGGCATGAGAGGGCATGAGAAGCGTGGCTGGAAACTAAAAGGCTGGCAATTGATCGACAGATCCAAGGGTTTCCTCCTTGGCCTCCTTGGCCTCCTTGGCCTCCTTGGCCTCGTTCTCTGTGTAAGTTTTGCACAAGAGCCAGCGTTCGCTGCTGTGAATGCAACAACTACAGCACATCAAACGACTGTGACCTATAGCACCGCTGGCTTAACACCTGAATCACCTGGCGCAAGCGTCACCTTGTCGCCGATACTCGTGACAAATGGTGGGACAACGAGTGTACAGATTCATGTCGTGATTGGTGGGGGGCTCTTGCATGCATATCCGGCTAGCCTCACGCTACCACCGAACCAAACGGTGCATATTGGTCTCTTTTTAAACATACCTGAGCAACAAAGCCCGGGCAGTTATAAACGGTCTGTACAAGTTGAGGCAGGCAGTATCCAGGGGAAGCTAACAAATATTGCAACAATCTCCTATACGGTGAAAGTTGAGGGCTCTGCAGGAGCGGGTGGATTTTTTGTCTGGATCCAGCAACATGCATTGTGGGCGACTGTTATCGCGATTGTTATTTTAGGTTTAGTCTACGTGTTTGATGTGTGGAGAAAACGACGCAAGTGATATGCGCTTGGCGAGGATCTCTGCCAAACGTGGCGAATCGTCTGCGGGAGCAGCACAGACACAGCTTCGCTGAATTTGTCGCGGCAAGTCAACACGCCACGTCTTAGGCACGTGATCACATGCTCGGCAAGTCAATCGTCAAACTCTGCTGCCCACGTGTTGACCGCATTGTTTTCTTCGAATCGCACGGCGCGCAAATGATGGACGATACAGCCTCTGCCAATGATCACTACATCATTTTTACGCAGATGTATTAACGTCTTGCCGAGGCGATATTGTGCTTTGCGGGGATAAGAGCGGATTGACGGACATCGCAATGAGTTGCTAACCTAGGTTATTTGCGCTATAATTGCTACATTGAATGCAGGCAAGTAGAAGCGTTCGCTTCTCACCCCGGGATCTACGTCAAGTAGCATCTATGGGTTCAGTGCACATGGACGGATGTACGGGGATATAGCCATGTTAACTTGAATGAGTGAGTGCGAGCGCGGTGAGCCACCGCGCTTTTTGAGTTCGCTTTAATTGTAATCGCTGTGATGGAAATCTAGGAGGTGTTGTTCAATTAGCAAGGATGATGTGCAAATTAATGATGCCATCCGTGCTCGCGAAGTGCGCTTGATTGACGAAGCCGGAGAACAATTGGGGATTGTGAATCTGCGTGAAGCACTTCGTATTGCAGGAGAGAAGAATCTCGATCTTGTAAACGTCGCTCCTACGGCAAAACCTCCAGTTTGCCGTATCATGGACTACGGGAAGTTCAAGTATGAGCAGAGCAAGAAAGAGAAAGAAGCTCGTAAGCATCAAAAAGTGGTAATGATCAAAGAAATTCGCATGACGCCAAATATTGAGGATCATGACTTTGAAACAAAAGTGAAGGCGGCGGCGAAATTCTTACAAGATGGCGATAAGGTGAAGGCAGCCGTTCGATTTCGCGGACGAGAAATCACCCACTCGAGTATTGGTCAAGCTGTGCTTGAAAAAATGGCGAAAGAACTTGAACCTTTTGGGATGATCGAACGATCTCCTCGGCTTGAAGGTCGGAGTATGATTATGATTATCAACCCGCGTCAGAGTGCGGAAAAATCATCCTAAAAGAGTAGGACATTCGACGTCAAGTCATGGATCAAACCCACTTTGGTGGGTATGAATGTGGAGGATGTAGTCATGCCGAAAATGAAAACGCATCGTGGAGCGGCGAAACGCTTCAAAAAAACAGGTTCTGGCAAGTTAAAGCGGAGCCATGCGAACACGAGTCACTTATTTGTCTCCAAATCGCCAAAGCGTAAACGCCAGTTGCGGCATTCGGGGATGGTGGCACCTGGAGACGCGAAACGGATTAAACAGCTGGTTGCGTATTTGTAAATAAAACATTGAGCTGATGTATAGGTGCTATGCCTCATAAGCACCACGATTTGAGGAGGATTTGTCATGCCAAGAGTAAAGGGCGGCACAGTGACGCGCCGTCGACACAAGAAAATTTTAAAGCTTGCACGTGGGTACTTTGGTTCTAAACACCGTTTATTCCGCACGGCGAATCAACAAGTGATGAAATCCTTGATGTATGCGTATCGGGATCGTCGCGTTCGCAAGCGAGATTTTCGCCGTTTGTGGATTCAGCGAATTAATGCGGCAGCTCGTTTGAATGGACTTTCTTACAGCCGTTTAATGTTTGGTTTAAAGCAAGCTGGTGTCGAAGTGAATCGCAAGATGCTCGCCGATCTCGCTGTGTATGATTCAAATGCTTTTAGTGCATTGGCGACACTTGCCAAATCTAAATTAGAAGCATAGTTGGACAATAGATAAGGGTCACATTTTCCTGTGGGAAGTGTGGCTTTTTGCTATATGCGGAGGGATGAATAGATGCAAACAAAGACGCTCGTCACGAGATGGCTTCCAAACGAAGTGATTGAAAAATTGCAAACAGTATCTCGGGTGACTATGTGGCCTGAGGTCGATCAACCCATATCCCGAGAATTTCTTTTGCGAGAAATCGAGGATGCAGATGCTGTTTTATCCATGCTCACTGATCAGATTGACACAATCTGTATGGAAAATGCCAAAAAGCTGCGAATTATTGCCAATATGGCAGTGGGCTACGACAATATTGATGTGCGAGAGGCTAGAGCACGAGGAATTCATATTTCGATTACGCCAGATATATTGAATGAGACAACCGCTGATCTTGCGTTTGGTCTCCTCTTGTCAGTTGCGCGGAGAATTCCTGAGTCGTCCGTCTTTTTGCGCCAAGGGAAATGGCATTCGTGGTCGCCCTTTCTCTTGGCAGGGCAAGATGTGTTTGGAGCTACGTTAGGTATTGTAGGCATGGGGAGGATAGGGGAGGGAGTGGCGCGGCGTGCTCGTGGCTTTGCCATGCGTATACTCTATCACAATAGGACGCGACGCGAAGATGTAGAAGAACGTCTGGGGGTATCGTATCAAACGTTCGACGAATTATTCCGGTTGTCCGATTTTTTAGTCGTGCTCACACCCCTCACTTCGCAGACGCATCACCTGATTGGGGAACGGGAATTGAATTTGATGAAACCGACAGCGAGTATAATCAATGTGAGTCGTGGATCAGTGGTTGATGAACAGGCGCTCTATACAGCGTTATTTCAGAAGAAAATTTATGGGGCTGGCTTGGATGTATTTGAACAAGAACCGATTGCAAAGAATCATCCGCTGCTTGGATTGGACAATGTGGTTGCACTTCCGCACATCGGTAGTGCGAGTATTGCGACGCGTACACGTATGGCCATGCTTGCGGCAGAAAATATTTGTGCAGTACTAACTGATCGAAATCCAATTACTCCTATTGTGTAGTGGCAAAAAAAACGCTAAAATAGTCAGAAAATGCGTGGAGATTGAAATTCGGGAGAGAGTGGGAGAAGAAATGCGCAGTGACATGGTGAAAAAGGGAATTGAAAGGGCTCCGCATCGCAGTTTGTTGCGTGCCACAGGATTGAAAAATTCTGATTTTGATAAGCCATTCATCGGAATCGTAAATTCATTTGTCGAAATTATTCCGGGGCATATTCACTTGCAGGAATTCGGGAAGATAGTTAAAGAAGCTGTGCGTGCAGCAGGAATGATTCCGTTTGAATTCAATACTATTGGAGTGGATGATGGGATTGCGATGGGGCATATCGGTATGCGCTATTCTCTTCCAAGTCGCGAAATTATTGCGGATTCCCTTGAGACAATGGTGCAGGCGCATTGGTTTGACGGACTGATTTGTATCCCCAACTGCGACAAAATTACGCCAGGGATGATGATGGGGGCTCTTCGCGTCAATATTCCGACTGTATTTGTATCGGGGGGGCCAATGAAGGCGGGGAAAACTGCGAGCGGGAAAACGGTTGATCTCGTATCCGTCTTTGAAGGGGTGGGTGCCTATCAAGCAGGGAAAATGACGATAACTGAGTTGCAAGATATCGAAGAACATGGGTGTCCCACTTGTGGATCTTGCTCTGGGATGTTTACAGCGAATTCGATGAACTGCCTTGCAGAAGCGCTCGGACTTGCACTTCCTGGCAATGGATCGATTTTGGCAGTGGATCCACGACGCGAAGAATTGGTCAAGGAGGCTGCTGTTCGACTGAAATATCTGATTGAACAGCAAATTAAGCCGCGTGATATTGTGACGAAGGACTCGCTTGATAACGCCTTTATTCTTGACATGGCGATGGGTGGATCAACGAATACCGTGTTACATACTCTTGCACTTGCGCATGAGGCTGAGGTGGATTATCCGCTCGATCGGGTGGATTATATTTCACGCCAAGTGCCTCAGATCTGTAAGGTGAGCCCAGCGTCCGAATGGCACATGGAGGACGTGGATCGAGCAGGCGGTATTTCTGCGATTTTGCACGAATTGTCGCGCAAAGAGGGGTTGCTGCATCTTGACTGTATGACGGTCACAGGAAAGGCGATTGGGGAGAACATTGCGCAAGCAAGGATAGAAGATTCAGAGGTGATTCGTTCGCTTGAACATGCCCATTCAAGTCAGGGAGGACTCCGAGTATTAACAGGTAATTTGGCACCAGATGGAGCCGTGATTAAAAGTGGGGCGACTTCTATTACCCATTTTGAAGGTCCTTGTGTTATTTTCAACTCTCAGGATGAAGCATCCGAAGGGATTAAGAGCGGGCGCGTGAAAAAGGGCGATGTTGTTGTCATCCGTTACGAAGGGCCGAAGGGGGGTCCAGGGATGCCGGAGATGCTTGCTCCGACTTCTGCAATTGCTGGGATGGGACTTGGTGCAGATGTGGCGCTTATCACGGATGGGCGCTTTTCTGGTGCTACGCGTGGGATCAGTATTGGACACATTTCGCCAGAGGCTGCGGCAGGGGGACCCATTGCAGCGTTGCGGGAGGGGGACGTGATTATCATCGATACGGACAAGCGTACGTTGGAAGTTCGCGTATCTGATGAGGATCTCAAGGAGCGGATGAAGGAGTGGCAATCGCCGGATCCGATTGTTACACGGGGATGGCTTGCACGCTATAGGCGGTTAGTCACATCAGCGAATACGGGTGCAGTATTAACTGATTGAAAGAGGGAGCATGTTGGAATATTTAACATCTGCGCATAATCAGCGGATAAAGGCGTGGGCAAGTTTGAAGGAGCGCAAATATAGAGAACAGACGGGGACCTATTTGATCGAAGGATTGCGCAGTGTGCAGACCTATATGGATCACGGTGCAGATTTGGTCGCTTTATTGGTGGATCATACGGTCATTTCTGCGACAGGAGAAAGAATGGTGGAGGAGTGCGAACGTCAGGGGATTCCTGTGTTTGCACTTGCCACACAACTTTTGGCTCACGTTTCGGACACCGTTCATCCGCAAGGCATTATGGCTGTCGTAAAATCAACTGTGCGATCTGTGCGTGACGTGTTCACATATGCGCCAGAAGTAGCCGGTCATTGTAGTGATGTGTGGCTCGTGATTGATGGTGTGAGAGATCCGGGCAACTTAGGAACGCTCATTCGAACAGCTGCAGCTGTTGGTACACGTGGTATCATTTCGTTAAAAGGAACGGTTGACTTTTTTAATCCCAAAGTCGTCCGCGCTACAATGGGGGCACTCGCAGCGGTCGCTGTCGCAGAGTCTTCGAGTGAAGATTTATTAGATAGTATAAGACTCCTTTCCGTCCGTTTGATTGGTGCGGATGCTCATGCGAAACGATCGCTCTATGAGATGAATCTAACGGGGCGCATTGGGCTTGTGATAGGCAGTGAGGCGAATGGGATTTCAAGTGAATTGCAAGATAGTCTCAGTGAATCAGTTTCCTTGCCAATGCCTGGAAGTGTCGAGTCGTTGAACGCAGGTGTGGCATCTAGTGTGATGCTGTATGAAGCCTTGCGCCAACGTCTTTTGATGTGAGAGCTATTTGTGATGTCCGGGAGGACAAGTGGGACAGGGAGTATCGCAAACGGATCGCAATTGAGTGGGTGAATAGCCGTTTGGACGTGTTGTTTGGGTTTGAACTCTATACGATTCGTGGGCTTGCGAAGATGCAGATGCGCTGTGGATTGGCGTTCTGCGTAATGCGTGCTTTTGAAAGGTCTCATTTCTGAAAAAATGAGGACGCGCAAAATACTCGGAATGCAGGCCCCACGCAACTTCTGAATTTTTGCAGTCCAGAGACTGGATGGAACAAGGGATCAGGCCACCTGGGACAAGACAACAAATAATACGAAAATAACTGGAAGGCAGACAGGAAACCGCAGGCAAATGTAGAAAACCTCCAAGGGAACTACACCCAAGGAGGCGATGCCACTGTGAATCGACAGTGGGCAAGAGGATTTCTCCTCTACTGCTCCAAGTGTAGAGACAACAATTTAACGGTTTTATACGCTAAGAGGTTGTTCAAAAAGGGTCGAGAACTCTGCGGCGCAGGGCTTCGGCTTGTGCTGGACATGCGTGCTCATGTACCACCTATCGTACACTCCGCGCGCATGTCCAGACTTCACCAAACCCCTGCTTGCATCTTACCTCAACCCTTTTTGAACAGGCTCGCTAAGTATTAGCGGACATAACAAGCTGATTTCAGGCCATTTAATGACCGCTAATGAGCTTTAGTGGACATTTAACACACTGAAATAATGACATTTTATTGCTTAGAATAAAGAAATTCAACAATCACCTTTCAAAACTTGTCTTAGCGTATGTTATCGTTAAAATGTTGGCGGTACCCCTATATGGTGTCGTGGGACGTGTACAAGACGGCATTCCAAGCGCTAAATTTCGGATGAGTGTAGGCGGTCGCTTCATGGATTTGCCTGAGACAGTTTGTTTTCGAGGGGATGTTCATGCAATTGTTTGGGGGTATCAACAATGGTAACTCCTATCCGTGTCTTAGATCCCGAGAAAATGATCCTGATCATCGTAGGCGTAGGGGGAACTGGCGGGTATGTCTTGCAACAAGTCGCTCGCCTGCTCTACGCACTCAACGAGCAAGGACAGAAGATCCCTTCTGTCCTTGCTCGTTGAGTGCGATGTCGTGGAACAAAAAAACCTGCTGCGCCAATACTTTTTATCCCAAGATTTAGGTGAAAAGAAAGCGGAGGTGTTAGCAAAACGCTATGCACTCGCTTATGGCATCGACATCGTTGCCTATCCAGAGTACCCGGATGAGCAACGAACGATCACCGAACCTTTTTTGATGTGCACAAAGGCTTTGTGCGGTCTGAGGCGGCAATGGATCACGTGTTGGAGGTATCGATATAACAAGTCAAGGCCCTCTTCTCAAGGGGGCTTTTGCTGTTTATACTGAAAATAAGAAGGAGACAAACTGATGC
>JAKACV010000056.1 GCA_021821085.1 Bacillota bacterium
GATCAATTGGTTAATTCCGTAAAGGATGCCATTGTGAATATGGGGACCAAGGAGGTTCAACTGTGAAAATTGGGATAGTAAAAGAAATTAAACCACAAGAAAACCGAGTGGGTATGACCCCATTGGGAGTCAAATCGCTGACACAGCAAGGCCATAAGGTCTTTGTGGAAGTTTGCGCAGGAGAGGGTAGTGGTTATTCGAATGAGGAATATCGAGATGTTGGGGCGGAAATTGTAGAACGGGAGGATGCATTTAACAATTCCGAGTTGATTATTAAGGTGAAAGAACCATTGCCCGAGGAATATTCGTTGTTACAGTCCAATCAAATTCTTTTTACGTATCTTCATTTGGCTCCGGCCCGTCAGTTAACAGAGGCACTACTTGATCGTGAGGTAATAGGAATTGCATATGAAACGATGCGAGACTCACTAGGACGATTACCTTTGCTGACACCAATGAGTCAAGTTGCGGGGAGGATGTCAATTCAAATTGGGGCACAATTTCTGGAGAGGTTTTATGGCGGTGAGGGAGTTTTATTAGGTGGTGTTCCCGGGGTATCAGCAGGACATGTGGTGGTGATCGGTGCTGGGGTTGTTGGAACAAATGCGATTGCTATGGCGGTTGGACTGGGAGCTCGTGTAACCGTGTTTGACGTTTCCTTGGAAAAGCTCAATGCAATTGATGAACTATATAAAGGTAGAGTCTTGACGATGGTATCAACAGCTGAAAATTTGGCTGATATCGTACCAACGGCAGATTTGTTGGTTGGGGCGGTCTTGATACCGGGAGCGAGGGCGCCCCAACTCGTTACTGAGTCAATGGTTAAAACGATGCGAAAAGGATCGGTAATTGTTGACGTTGCCATTGATCAAGGGGGGATTGTTGAAACCTGTGACCGTCTCACTACGCATGCAGAGCCAGTTTATCTTCGTCATGGGGTAGTTCATTATGCGGTGCCCAATATGCCTGGAGCAGTTCCGAGAACTTCTACGATTGCCTTAACAAATGTAACGTTGCCGTTTGTAAAAAAGATAGCCAATGAAGGATTAAGAGTTGTAGGCGAAGATCCTATGCTGAGTTCTGGAGTTAATCTTTTTAGTGGGTACGTCACTAATCAGCAAGTCGCTGATGCTCTATCTATTCCTTATACTCCATTGACGAGAATCTTTGAAAAAAAACTTTTATCCGTATGATGGATCAATTTTAGAAGGGTTCAGTTCGAGTTTTTTGCACGTATATCTAATGTAGAATGACTAATTTAGATCAGGAGTGAACAAAATGTCAAAAATGACGCCGAGTGAAGCGATTGTAGAAACCCTTGTAGCAGAAGGGATAGACCATATATCAGGGATTGTAGGATCAGCATTTATGGATATGCTAGATTTGTTGCCGGCCGCAGGGATTCGGTTTATTCCCGTTCGTCACGAACAAAGTGCAGCTCATATGGAAGATGGATACACTCGTGTTACAGGGAAAGCCGGGGTGGTAATTGGTCAAAATGGGCCTGGAATTACAAATATGGTTACGAGTGTTGCGGCCGCCAACATGGCTCATACTCCAATGGTGATCATTTCACCGTCGGCCGGATCTGCTACGGTTGGCTGGGATGGATTTCAAGAAGCAGATACAGCCTCTATTTTTAAGCCGATCACCAAGGCATCACTGCGTGTCACTCATCCCAAACGGGCAGCAGACGTATTGCGAACTGCATTTCGAATTGCCTATGCAGAGCGAGGACCCGTTTTATATGATATCCCTCGTGATTATTTTTATGGTGAATTGGATGAGGAGATATTGGCTCCACGTCAATACAGATCTGAAAACCGGAGTTCCGGAGATCCACAAGCACTACGTCATGCGGCAGAATTATTGAAAAACGCACAACGGCCTGTGATTATTGCAGGTCGGGGAGCAGTCGATAGTCATGCAATCCAAGAAGTACAGGCAATTGCGGAATATCTAACAGCACCAGTTGCCGTTTCTTATCTTCATAATGATGCATTCCCTGCAGATCATTCGTTATGGATTGGCCCGATCGGATACATGGGGGCCAAATCTGCCATGACATTGTTAAGTGAGGCAGACGTCGTACTGGCTGTTGGAACGAGGCTATCTGTATTTGGAACCTTACCTCAGTATGATTTTGATTACTTTCCTAAGAATGCAAAGATTATTCAGATTGATATCAATCCGCGCAATATCGCACGAACACATCCTGTGGAAGTTGGGATTGTAGCTGATGCCCATGCGGCTATGGTAGAACTATTGAAGTTATACAAGGAATTAACACCTAACCAAAAGGTGAATGAAGATAGACTACATCACGTTCAAACTGAGCGAGCAAAATGGGAAGAGGAAATTCTAAGTCAAGCCATGGTGGAGGGGAACCCTATTAACCCTCGACGGGCTCTCTTAGAAATCGCTAAAGTGCTTCCTCGAAACGCAATCGTTACAACGGATATTGGAAATGTAGCTTCCACTGCAAATAGCTATTTTCAATTTAACGAAAGTAAAAAGTATCTTGCTGCACTGACGTTTGGAAATTGTGGATTTGCTTATCCTGCTGCATTGGGTGCACAAATTGGTCGCCCAGATTGTCCTACTATTGCGATTATAGGGGACGGAGCGTGGGGAATGAGTTTACACGAGGTGAGTACAGCGGTGGAACAAAATATCCCTACGATTGCCTGCGTATTTAATAATGGGCAATGGGGTGCAGAGAAGAAAAATCAAGTAGACTTCTATGATAATCGATTTGTGGGATCTAATATTCAGACCCCTAATTTTGCAGAAGTGGCACGAGCAATGGGGGCGGATGGGGTACGAATTTCAAGTGCAAGTGAAATTAGTGGAGCATTAGAGAATGCACTTCAATCAGGACGTCCAACAGTGCTAGAAATTATGGTAGATGGAACTCAATTGGCACCACCATTTCGCAGAGATGCATTATCGCTACCGGTGCGATATTTAAGTAAATATGCACATCTCGATCATCACAACAGAACCTGATTGATGAGGGGATAAGGGGAATGTAACGTGTTGAGTACTTGTGTGCAGGAGAAGATTCACGATATGCGGGAGCGCGGCAGTAAGCGACCTGTTCACATCGTCGTTACTGATGGAGATGATGCAAGATGCCAAGAGGCAGTGAAAGAATTGCTGAAGGAAACGCCTGATGCTTCATTACACATCACACTGTTGAGTCGGCATAGAGCGGTTGGGAAAGAGAATAGGCTGCGCGGTAGCAATGTCAGCATCCTTGTGCCTGAGCAGGATCCTCATCTCGAAGTGTTGGCAGATGCCTATAGGAACGTCAGAATCCGTGCGGGGAAGGATGCCCCCTCTTTGGCAGATGCCTATCAAGCCGTTCAGATAAGCGAGATGTACGCCGCGATGCTCTTGGCTACTGGTCGTGCGGATGGAATGTTGGGAGGGGCAAGTGTTCCATCCGCACGCGTGTTGAAGGCCGGATTGCAGATCGTGGGACTAAAACCGGGTAGAAGTGTTGTGTCAGGGACGTTTGCGATGTTGTTCAGGGATCCGCTAGCCGGTGGTCAAGACGTCGTTGCATTTGCTGACTGCGCGGTTGTGCCTATCCCGACTGCGCAGGAACTGATGGGAATTGCCTTAAATACATCTGAAATCATGCACGATATTCTGTGTATCGATCCAATCATTGCGTTCTTGTCCTTCTCCACCAAACAAAGCGCCCGACATGATTCGTTGATAAAAATTCAGGAAGCCGTTGCACTTGTCCGCCAGAGAGAACCTACACTGATGGTTGATGGAGAATTGCAGGCGGATGCAGCATTGGTACCAGAGGTGGCGCTCAGCAAGGATCCTGATGGAATGATCAACGGACACGCTAACGTACTTATATTCCCTGATCTCAATGCGGCAAACATTAGTTATAAACTTGTTCAAAGGACTTCGGGGAGTATGGCCTTAGGTGTAATTTTGTCTGGTTTTGCAAAACCAGTAAACGACTTGTCCAGAGGGTGTTCTGTAGACGACATTGCAAACATGATCTGTGTGACTGCTCTTCAGACAGGTGATTTTAGATAATAGAGTGAGTGATTGAGACTGCACACGATGATCTTTCATGACTTGATGAAAAGATTCCCTGATAGTTGATCATAAATTATTCAGTAGTTTGATCATATGTTCAAACTACTGAATAATTTTTTGTCTATTTTTACCTTTTTGGGGAGGTGCGCAAAAATGGCTGAGGTTGCCTATTCTAAATTTGGTGCATATAATACGTATTAAAAGTAGCATCTTGAATCGTGCACTTAATGATGAACTCGTTCGTTATATGACGATCTTATTCGTAAAATCCATGTAGGTCTTATTGCATATTAATGATGTAAATGGGAGTGAGATGGGTGATAATAGCTAAGGAAAACACACTTATTGGATTTATTGGTTTGGGAGTTATGGGTAAAAGTATGGCACTGAATCTCATTCGTGCGGGTTATCAGCTTATGGTTTACAATAGAACTCAGGATAAAGCAAGTGAGTTACTGGAAGCTGGGGCTATCTGGGCTGAAAGTGTGCGTGAACTTGCTCAAGTTTCTAATGTGGTGATCACCATGGTTGGATTGCCGTCTGACGTAGAGGAGGTTTATTTTGGGGACGGTGGGATACTTGCCTGTGCTCAATCGGATGCATATGTAATTGATATGACAACTTCGCAACCAACTCTAGCTCAACAGATATATAATACGGCGCTAGAGAAAGGTATCCATTCTCTTGACGCGCCGGTCTCTGGAGGGGATGTCGGAGCGCGTAACGGCGAATTGTCCATTATGGTAGGAGGTGACGTTGACGCATTTAATGCAATGTTACCTATCTTTAATGAATTGGGGACGAATATAGTTTTTCAGGGGAAGTCAGGATCAGGGCAGCATACAAAAATGTCAAATCAAATCGCGATAGCCTCTAATATGATAGGAGTTTGCGAAGCCATCGCTTATGCAAAAAGAGTTGGATTAGATCCACGCAAGGCATTACAAAGTATTGACAAAGGTGCTGCTGGTAGTTGGTCATTAACGAATTTAGCTCCACGAATGATTGAACATGATTATCGTCCTGGGTTCTTTATAAAGCATTTTTTGAAAGATATTAAGATCGCACTAGAAGTTTCGGAAAGTATTGATTTATATACTCCGGGATTGAATCTCGCTTTCGAGTTATACGAGAAACTCTCAGAAAATGGTGAGGATTCAAGTGGTACACAGGCGCTTTTTAAGATGTATGATGATCAAGTATACGGTCAATTTGAAGATGATAATGAGTAAATAATCGTCGAAATCTAAAAATTCTATAGGGGGTATTGAAATTGGCGTATGACTTCAATCCCAACATACCTTATTATTATCAAATAAAAGAAGATATTTTGCAAAGAATTGAGGGCGGCGTGTTTTCGGTTGGGGATCAATTAACATCTGAAATGCAATTAGCTGAGGAATATGGTGTCAGTCGCCCCACAGTAAGGCAAGCGATCGCGGAATTAGTTCAGGAAGGGATTTTAACACGCGGTAGAGGAAAAGGGACATTTATATCACAACCTTTCATTTCTGATAATTCTCAGATATTTTCAACGTTTTTACAATCGTCGGAGGAAATGACGGTGGGGACTAAGATTCTTGAAGTGAAACGCATCTATGCATCTGGTAAAATCGCCCAAGATTTAAATATAGAAATCGGCGATGAAGTTCATGAAATCGTGATTTTGCGTACGAATAATGAAGAAAAACTAGCTGTACGAGTGATGCAAATCCCGGTTCGTCTCGTTACCAATCTTAATGGTGAAGATTTGAACAACGAAAATATTTATCACTTTCTACAGAATGAACATGGAGTAGTTCCCACAGCCGCCGTTCAATCTTTTCAATGTGTGGTTGCAGCGGAAGAGGAATCATCGTTTCTTGAAATTGAAATTGGGGATCCGCTGATGTTATGGCAGGGAATTGTTTATTCAGAAAAAAACATACCTATCATTCGAGTTAAAACCCTTTTTCGCGGTGATCGTTTCAAATTTTACATTACCCAAGGCAATATAGAGCTTAAGCTTAATAAGGATGAATTTAATCCTATTGGCATGGGGACGCTGGATAGCTTCTAGTTATTTGATAGAAAGCGTGCAAGGCTCGATGTGATGAATGATTTTTTATTTACTGAAAAATCCGAAAATAAAGTCAAGCGGGTACAGCGAGTCATGCTGTTGTCATACTAATGTATCCGGGGCAAATTCTGAGGTAAAATGAATCAATAGATGATATGGAACTGGAGTGTTTTAGGTACTTTATTTAAGAGGGTTATCTGGATTGATGAGTACATTCCAATAATATACTATATTATCTTATTTATCATCATATACCGTCTACGGGAGATTCACAGTAATTCTATGGATTTTAAGATTAATCTTAGAAATAAATTCAATTGAATGCCTTTACAAATTGTTTAAATTAGAATAAAATCCAGTATAGATTCACTAATATTTAAATAGTTTGTGTGTTTTTGTGAACGTAAGATTTGCCGACTCGCCATGAATTTTACGAGCGTTCCCGGTTGTGGCTCATACTCTTTTTACTCGAATAGTTAACATGATTTGGTAGGAGGCTTGCCATTGTCGCACGTAATAGATGTTGAATCATTATCGGTTGAATTCAACATCAACAATCAGTTCTTTAAGGCAGTACGCGATGTATCTTTCTATATTGATTCTGGTGAGACTCTTGGTTTAGTTGGTGAATCCGGTTGTGGTAAAAGCGTTACGTCACTGGCGATTCTACAGCTATTGACAAAATCGGCGCGCATACATGGTCAAGTGCAGTATGGTGGCAATGATTTACTTTTATTAGGGTCAGATCAGATGCGGAAGATTCGCGGCAATGAGATCAGCATGATCTTTCAAGAACCCATGACTTCTCTCAATCCGGTATACACGATAGGTGCACAAATTGCAGAAGCGTTGTTACTACATAAAAACATATCACGGAAAGAAGCGAATCGACTTGCGGTCGAGTTGCTTCATAAGGTGGGAATTCCGCGTCCGAATGAGATCCTGAAAGACTATCCTCATCAATTATCAGGCGGGATGCGACAGCGAGTAATGATTTCGATTGCGATGTCGTGTAACCCGAAGTTGCTTATTGCCGATGAACCTACCACAGCGCTTGATGTGACGATTCAGGCACAAATCTTAGAGCTCATGCGGCAAATTTCGGATGATTTTAATACATCGATTTTGATGATCACACACGATCTCGGGGTGGTTGCTGAAACGTGTGATCGTGTGGCTGTGATGTATGCAGGACGGATCGTTGAACAAGGCAAAGTTGACGATATTTTCTTTCATCCACAACATCCATATACAAAAGGATTGCTTAATGCCATTCCGAAGATCGACGCCGAGACAAAACGTCGGTTGGAGCCGATTAGTGGCAATGTGCCTTCGCTAACGCGAATGCCGGCAGGTTGCGCATTCGCACCGCGCTGTCCGATGGTTATGGACAAGTGCAGAACCGATCTGCCTGATCTTATTCCTATAGACGATGGGCATTATTCGCGGTGCTGGTTGAACAATCTGAAGGAGGATTCGCAGTGAGCGATGTGCTGTTAGACATCAAGGATCTCAGGAAATATTTCCCTATTCAACGCGGATTTTTACGCCGCAACGGAGGGGCTGTACGAGCGGTGGATGGTGTGTCGCTCTCTGTTTGCACGGGTGAGACGATTGGTATTGTTGGAGAATCTGGCTGTGGTAAATCGACGACAGGACGAAGTATTTTGCGGTTGGTCGAACCCACAAGCGGGTCCGTAATGTTTCAAGGTAAGGATATTTTAAAACTGTCAAAATCACAGATGCGAGTGATGCGTCGTGAAATGCAGGTTGTTTTCCAGGATCCGTATGCGTCGTTGAATCCGCACTACACGGTGATGCAGACACTGCTCGAACCGCTCGAAGTTCATCGTCTACACACTCCAAAAGAACGCCAAGAGCGAGTGTACTCGATACTTGAGCGAGTGGGTCTTGATCCATCATACGCCAGCCGTTATCCACACGAGTTTTCGGGAGGGCAGCGGCAGCGCATTGGAATTGCTCGCGCGCTCATTCTAAATCCAAAGCTTATGATTTTGGATGAACCCGTTGCGGCTCTGGATGTTTCGATACAGTCGCAGGTAATCAATTTATTGGAGGATATTCAGAAGGATTTTTCTTTGACGAACCTATTCATCGCGCACGACTTGTCAGTGGTGAAACACATTAGTGATCGCATCCTGGTGATGTATCTTGGGAAGATGGCAGAATTCGCCACGTCCGAAGAGTTGTTTGTCGATCCGCTACATCCCTATACGCGTGCGTTACTGTCGGCGGTGCCGATCCCAAATCCGTCCGTTAAGCGCGAACGGATTATTTTAAGTGGTGATTTACCAAGCCCAGTCAATCCGCCTAGTGGGTGTGTGTTCCATACGCGCTGTCCGATTGTGCAGGACATTTGCAAACAAGATGTGCCAGAATGGCGCGCGTTAAAGCCTAATCACTATGTGGCTTGCCACTTGGCCTAATCGGCTAATCAGCGATAGGGGGGGATGCGGGGCGATAGGGTGCGACTCGCTTGCCCTCGCCAACAATGATAAGCGATGGACCAGTTGTTTGCACTTTCTTTTCGCAGTAAAGCGGTGAGTAGAGGTTGAAATCAGCAGTTGATGTTTTTAGATAGATAACGGGGGGGAAAACAGATTGAAACTGAGTAAATCGATGTCTCTTGCTATTGCGATGATGACTGGAACCGCGTTGTTGTTGACAGGTTGTGGAGGTAATACAACAACCGCAGCTAATGCGCCTAGTAGTTCGACTCCGACGCCAGGCGGCGTGATTAATTTGGCCGTTCCGGCTCAGACACAATTGAACTGGTTTTTGCCGCTCACACCGGGGGCAAATGATTCGGTGTATAATACCCAACTGATTGACCAGCTATACAAGCCGTTGCTATGGCTAAATAACGACTACTCGATCAACTGGAATTCGTCTGTTGCAAAGAATATTACGTACAACAAGACTGGCACAGTGTACCATGTTTTCTTGCATAAGAAGTGGGTGTGGTCAAACGGACAGCCTGTGACTTCAAAGGATGTTCTGTTTACATGGAATGTGATTAAAGCGGCATCTGCCAAGAATGCTCCTAAACCGTGGCCATTCGTGGGCGTTGGAACAGGAGACATTCCGAATGGCATTCAAAGTGTTGTGGCTAATGGCAACCATGAAGTGACCATTACATTGAAAAAACCAGCCAATCAGCAGTGGTTTATCTATAATGGAATTATTCAATTGACACCGATGCCTGCGGCAGCGTGGGATATTCATAAGAATATGACCAACGAACTTACCTATCTCGGGGAAAATGGCGCCAACCTGATGTTCGATAAAGTCGTTGACGGGCCCTTTGTACCGGTTAGCGCTACGCCAAGTCAAGCGTGGGTCATCGCTCCGAACAAAAGTTATCCGGGTCACAAAAGTATCGTGAAGAAAATCGTCTTTAATTATGAGGCGTCATCCACTGCGGAGTTTGCAGCACTGAAGACAGGTACAATCAACTTGGGTTACCTTGATCCATCTCAGTTGGGATCGGCTCCTGCACTCACTACGCAAGGGAATAAGATCACATCAGCATATCCATTCGGGATTTTCTGGACGGAAATGAACATGTACAAAAGTTCGCCTTACGCAAGCATCCTTAATCAGTTGTATGTGCGTCAAGCGCTACAGATGGGGATTGACAATCCTACGATTGCTAAAGACATCTTTAAAGGTTACGCATCGCCGATCGACGGGCCGATTCCAACGGTGCCCGCAACTAAGTTCCTGGATACAAGTTTAGCTACGAATCCGTATCCGTATAACATCCAAAAAGCGATGCAACTCCTTAAGTCGCATGGGTGGAAAGAAGTTAATGGAGTTATGACTAAGGGCAGTTTGCAGATGAAATTCCCGATGATCTACGTCTCAGGGACCACGTCATCCACGGATACTGCAGAATTAATGAAGAGCGACTGGGCGAAGATGGGCGTCGATGTAACATTGGTGCCGGAACCGTTTTCAAATTTCCTTACCATGACCAGTGACAGTACGAATCACTCTTGGGCGCTTGCCAACGGATCTGGTTGGGACTACAATGGCCCAGGATTTTATCCAACAGGTGGTGAACTTTTTGGCACGGGAGCTCCATCTGGAACTGGGTTCTCGAACTCAAAAGAAGATGCTTTGATCGCGGCGACACACTTGCCTTATGCGACACAGCAGCAGACAATGAGTCATTTCTTTGCCTATGAAAAATATACGGCAAAGATCTTGCCTTTCCTCTGGAATGAGAACTATGCGACCATCTCTGTCCATGCACCGAATGTTCATAACACGGTTAAGTACGCGGATGCCGCAACCAGCTTACCGCCGATGCAGTACTGGTGGGTTTCTTCCGCGAAGTAATGGGTCAGTTTTTATAACTCAGTTTGCATTGTCCGGAGTGCTTTCTGCTCCGGACGAAAGGGGCCCCGATGAGCGATCAGACGATCACAATACCTATGACGCAGGAACAAGCTTCTGAACGCCCCAACTTTATGCATCGTTTTTGGCGATTGTGGTCTACAAGGATGGGCGTATTGTTGTTTCTTGGACTGGTTCTTTTTTCCTTTGTAGGTCCACTCATTTATCGTGAGAGCGCTATCTTACCGCACGTGGCTCATACCGTGTTGCCACCGTCAGCGCGTTTCCCGCTTGGAACAGACAGCCTTGGACACAATGTCTTGGCTCAACTCATGGTGGGGGGGCAGTCTTCGCTTGAGGTTGGTTTTTTGGCAGCCGCTGTGTCTATGATTTTTGGGACGTTCTATGGTATGGTTTCCGCTATGGTCGGCGGGTGGCTGGATGCTTTGATGATGCGTGTGGTCGACGCCATGATGACGATACCTAGCATTTTTATTCTGCTGTTTCTAAATGCAGTGTTCAGACCCAATCTCTTTCTTATGATCTTTGTACTCGCATCGACATCTTGGCTTGGGGTTAGTCGCCTCGTACGTGGTGAAGTGCTGGTTATTAAAAATCAATTGTACCTAGAGGCAGCACAGGCAATTGGAACGCGCACCTGGCGGATCATGACACGCTATATGCTGCCAAACTTCCTTGGTACTGTGTTGGTTGCTTCAACGTTAAGCGTCGCAGACGGTATCCTTGCGATGGCGGGACTCAGTTTTCTGGGTCTGGGTCTTCCGCCGCCAACACCGAACTGGGGCGGCATGCTAAGTGATGGGTTGAATTATATGTTCCAAAATGGTTGGTGGATGTTGTATCCACCTGGAATCATGATTTTGCTGTCTCAGGTCTCGATCAACTTGATTGGCGACGGATTGCGCGGTGCAATAGAAACCCGTCAGGCGTAAGTCATGAAGAGATTTCTAGATTTGCGCCAAGTTTCGTTAGGAGGGACCGCTTCATGTTGAAATTCATCGTTCGCCGGATTTTGCAGTCAATACCGACCTTGTTAGGTATTACGCTGATCAGTTTTATGATGATCCACATTGCGCCAGGGAACCCAGCTCGTCTGCTCTTAGGAAATCATTATACGGTCGAACGTGCGGCTGCTTTGACGAAGGAACTTGGGTTAAACAAGCCGATCTGGGAGCAGTATTTCATATGGCTTGGGAATATCTTGCACGGGAATTTGGGGCAGTCATATGTATATAATGAACCCGTTACGTCTTTAATTCTGCAAGCATTGCCACATACTCTTATCATCGTGGCAGTAGCCGTTTTGGCGGCGCATTTGTTTGCGGTGTTTATTGGTTCTATACAAGCGTACTATAAGGATACTTGGTTTGATCAGGTCGCGACTGTGGTTAACTACTTTCTCTACTCGATGCCGAGTTTTTGGTTGGGTGTATTGTTGATTATCTTCTTTTCTATTACGCTTGGATGGTTGCCGTCCGGAGGAATTGTGAATAATCAACTCTCGAATCCTGGCTTTGGAGATTGGGTGCGGCACTTAATTCTCCCGTCTGCAACACTCTTTTTGGTTTCAGTTGCGGCTTGGGCGAGATACATGAGGTCCTCCATGTGGAATGCGCTCTTGCAGGATTATGTGCGCACTGCACGGATGAAGGGGGCATCTGAGTTTCGCGTAGTGTTCGTGCATGCACTGCGCAACTCCATTTTGCCGTTGATTACACTGTTCGGTCTATCATTGCCCATTTTGCTCAGTGGTGCACTGTTTGTAGAAGAGATCTTCAACTACCCAGGTATGGGTTTGCTGTTTTGGGACGCCGTAATGTCGCGGGACTATCCGATCATCATGGGCGTAACAGTATTTATTGGTGTTGTGACGCTGGTAGGGAACCTGATTGCTGATATTCTCTATGGTATCGTTGACCCGCGTATTCAGTACAAGTAAGCAGGTAAAGAGGAGCCGATCCGCGCAAAATCGTGCTGTGCGGGAGTTTTTGTGAGAGAGATTCTGATAGGGTCTCAAGGGAACTGCTTAATCCGAAAATACGCATTGCATGTAAAACTGTCATAGCCGTGCGAGTTGCCTGAACACAACGCAGTCCAAAGTGGGCAACGGCTATGGCAGTACATGCGGCGAGTTCATAAGTGAAAAGTGACTATTTTTAATACATTTATTCTCTATTATAGATAAAACAAACTATATCAAAGTGGTTTCGTTTCTTTGGAAGAGGACATCTGTTCGCTACAGTGAGCAAATGGGACCTTGATGAAATGGACAGCTACTCATATCGTGCGCTTCGTATGGAAAGTCACAACTACTACAGATGATCGATATCGTGGAAGCAATCAACATCGATCGATGTCAACCATTCTGATGTTTGGTTTGTGTAGTATACTATTCTGGAAAGATGATTTTCATTGACAAAATGATCGTTATATTGTTATAAATAGTGCAAATAAAAATAGTCGAAAATCTAATGCTGAGAGGCAGTCAGTTTAATGGGTGAATCATATGCATCTTACGGATCGGGAACAAGAGAAACTTTTATTGGTTGTGGCAGCTGATCTTAGTCGGCGTCGTAAACACCGGGGACTGAGGCTTAATTATCCAGAGGCAATTGCCTTGATTACATATGAAATTTTAGAAGGAGCGCGGGATGGGAAGTCGGTCGTCCAGTTGATGCAGTATGGCGCGACGATTCTCTGTGAGGAAGATGTGCAAGAGGGAATTGCCGACATGATCGATGAAATACAGGTTGAGGCGACATTTGCCGATGGAACGAAGTTAGTCACAGTACATCACCCGATTCGTCCTGGGAATCGATTGGATGAAAGAGGGGATACATGAATGAAGTTGGGTGCCTATGATTTGCGACCTGATCCCATATGGATTAATCAGGGACGAAAAACTACTACGGTATATGTGACAAATTCAGGCGATCGCCCGGTGCAGGTAGGTTCGCATTATCATTTTTACGAAGTGAATCCTATGCTGAATTTTGACCGAGAAAAGGCACTGGGTATGCGTTTGAATATTCCCGCTGGAACTGCGGTGCGATTTGAGCCTGGCGAAGAGAAGCCGGTTTCGTTAACTGAGTATGGTGGCGAACAGCTTGTTTTAGGACATCGCGGGATGACCAATCAATCGGTTAAGGAGATATTGGCACTTCAAGATATTTCCATTCAAAATGGGATTCCTATGTCACGCGAAACATATGCTGCGATGTATGGGCCCACGACCGGAGATCGCGTTCGTCTGGGTGATACTGATCTTTGGATTAAGGTTGAACGCGATTTTGCGATTTATGGCGACGAGTGTAAGTTCGGTGGAGGCAAGGTAATTCGCGATGCGATGGGTCAATCTGCGCGGGCAACTCGCGCAGATGAAACGCCGGATGTTGTTGTGACTAATGCACTCATTATCGACCACTGGGGGATTGTAAAGGCGGATATTGGGATTCGGGATGGCAAGATCGTTGGGATTGGAAAGGCTGGTAATCCCGATACGATGAGTGGAGTGGATCCGCGATTAGTAATCGGGGCAGCTACAGATATCATCGCTGGAGAGGGGCTCATTGTGACTGCTGGCGGGATTGATGCTCATATCCATTTTGTTAGTCCACAGCAAATTGAGACCGCCATTGGCTCTGGGGTTACCACGATGATTGGAGGCGGTACAGGGCCATCTACGGGTACAAATGCGACAACGTGTACACCAGGAGCATTCTATATAGAAAGGATGTTAGAATCGGTAGAAGCGTTTCCGATCAATGTGGGATTCCTTGGTAAAGGAAATGCTTCTAACGCGGAAGTACTAGCTGAGCAAATTCGGGCGGGAGCAATTGGGTTAAAACTTCACGAGGATTGGGGAACTACGCCCTCGACGATTGACATGTGTTTGCAAATAGCAGATCAGTATGACGTCCAAGTTGCCATTCACACCGATACACTTAATGAGGCAGGATTTGTTGAAGAGACAAAACGCGCGATTGCAGGACGGGTGATTCATACGTATCACACAGAAGGTGCAGGTGGAGGACATGCGCCAGATATTATTCGACTGGCAGGAGAAGCGAATGTTCTTCCATCCTCTACAAATCCAACGCGTCCTTTGACTGTGAATACGATTGACGAGCATCTTGACATGCTGATGGTGTGTCATCATCTTGATAGTCGCATTCCGGAGGATGTGGCTTTTGCTGATTCTCGTATTCGTCCTGAGACGATTGCGGCTGAGGATGTGCTCCATGATTTAGGCGTCATCAGTATGATTAGTTCAGATTCACAAGCGATGGGTCGTGTGGGTGAAGTGATTACAAGGACATGGCAGACAGCGCACAAGATGAAGGTACAAAGAGGGGCGTTACTCGAAGATGATGTTGATCATGATAACTTTCGAGTCAAGCGCTATCTTGCTAAGTACACAATCAATCCTGCGATTACGCACGGGATTTCAGAGTATGTAGGTTCACTCGAAGTGGGGAAATGGGCAGATCTTGTCTTGTGGAAACCGGCATTCTTCGGTGTTAAGCCTGAACTTATTCTTAAGGGAGGGATGATCGCCTATGCGGTGATGGGAGATCCCAATGCTTCAATTCCAACACCGCAACCCGTTCGGTATCGCCCCATGTTTGGCGCATTTGGGATCGCGGTAGGGCGGGGTTCTTTTACTTTCCTTTCAAAAATCGCGATCGAACAAGGAGTTCATCGTCGTTTAGGACTTCAAAAAAAGTGTGTTCCGGTTAATAAATGCCGAACAATTGGGAAAAGTGACATGGTTCACAATAACGGATTACCACAGATTGAAGTCAATCCTGAAACGTATGAGGTTCGGGTCGACGGGGAGTTAGCTACCTGTGACCCTGTAGATGTGTTGCCGTTAGCTCAGCGGTTTTATTTATTTTAGATGGGGGATGCGCGTAGTATGGATATAGCAATGCTCCCATTGTTACAATTGGCGGATTCCAGTTTCCCAACAGGTGCTTTCTCTCACTCTTTCGGATTAGAAACGGCATTGGCTGAAGGCTCTGTAATGAGCACAAAAGATCTGCAGGAATGGTTGGAGGGATTAATTGTAGGGAGTCTCGCAACCATGGAGGCATATGCTGTTTATTTTTCGCATGAGTTGGTTTCTAAGCAGGCAGGGAAATGGAATGATGATTTATTCAATCAAAAATTCAGTGCATCCATAGAATTATTGGATCTTCGCATGACGTTATCGAAATTATCTAAAGAATCCCGCGTGGGAAGCGTGAAAATTGGACGACAATACGTGCGCATGGGCATAGAGTTGTACCCGGATGCACAGTTGCAAATGTATGATCGCATGATTTTGTCAGGTGCATGTTGGGGTAATGCAGCATTGGCTCATGGATGGGTTTGTGCTTATTTAAGTGTTTCAGTCGAAACAGCAATCTTAACGCATCTTTATACCACGGTGAATGCGCTCATTCAAAATGCAGTGCGATCTGCTCCGATTGGGCAAACGCAAGGTCAGCACATATTGGCTAGCTTGTTTACGCACATCGAGAAAGTGACTCGTCATACGATTGAACAACCACCGGCTTTTCTATACTTTGGTAATGCAGCCGTTTTGCATGAGATTCAGGCGATGCGTCATGAAACGCTGTACTCACGTTTGTTTATGTCCTGATGAGTTTTGTCGGAGAATAAAGGAGGATTATTCAGTATGTGCCAAGGAATTCACCATCATCATGATTGGGAAGCGCTAGATTACGTGGGAGATCGTCCATTTCGCATTGGCATTGGCGGACCTGTTGGTTCAGGAAAAACGGCGCTTGTGGAGCGGCTTTGCGTCTATTTAAAAGATCGCTATAGTGTAGCCGTTATAACAAATGACATTTATACGAAAGAGGATGCACTTATTCTTGCTCATACAGGAGTACTGGCACAAGAACGGATAATTGGTGTTGAAACTGGCGGGTGCCCTCATACTGCAATTCGCGAAGATGCTTCTATGAACTTAGAGGCGATTAGCGAATTGGAAACTCGTTTTTCTGATCTTGATTTGATTTTTCTTGAAAGTGGTGGAGATAATCTGGCGGCGGCGTTTAGCCCAGAACTTGTGGATTTGTTCATTTATGTCATTGATGTAGCGCAGGGAGAGAAGATTCCGCGTAAAGGAGGTCCTGGTATTCTTCGATCCGACATGCTCGTGATTAATAAGATTGATTTGGCTGAATATGTCCGGGTTAGCCTTCAAGTAATGGAAAGTGACACTAAAAAAGTGAGGGGCGAGCGACCCTTTGTCATGACAGACCTCTACGAAGACATTGGCGTGGAGGCGCTGGTAGGATGGTTAATGTCTCGAATCCAGTCACGTAAGAGACTCACAACGTGAATGGATCTTGGGAGGGTCACGTTGAAACATGGCAAGGCTGTACGCACCTGATGGACTCTTTGCAACGGGCGCCTCTAAAGATCGCTAAACCATTTGCTCGATCGGATGGGGGGCTTACTATTTATCTAATGGATGCCTCACCGGGATTATTTGGCGGTGATTGTCAAACGATCACATGTCGCATCGGAGATGGTAGCTATCTATATTTGACAAACCAATCTTCTTCCAAAATCCACCCTGCACACGCAGGAGAGGTGAGTCATCAGACACAAACGTTCTATGTTGCGAGCGGGGCGCTATTTGAATATGTACCAGAGCCATTGGTCCCATTTGAAGGAAGCCTATATGAAGGCGTTACCACTCTTTATATGGAATCAGGTGGTAACGCCATTGTCGGAGAGATACTTACACCCGGACGTATTGGACGAGGGGAAGTGTTTTTATTTCAGCGTTTGCAGAGTACATTTTCAGTCTATTGGGATTATCGTTGTATTGTTTGGGATTCTATTGTCATAGAGCCAGCAAACAGAATGATGCATTTGATTATGGGGCCGTTTACTCATATTGGGACTCTATATGTACTATCGGAGTTGATCGATGAATCATATATACGAGCATTACGGGCAGTGCTTGAGTCCATTGCAGGTTTCGACGTCTATGCCGGATGTAGCGCTCTACATCAGAATGGGCTGATCATTCGAATGCTGGGGCATTGTGCATGGAGACTTCAAGAAGTGATGCGAATCTGCCATATGCACGTGCGTGAAACGCTATTTGGACTAGTAGCGATCGATATTCGAAAGTAGCACGTATATGTAAATAACCATTGATGTATATATAGATAATTTTCAAGAACAATCGCCCCCAATCAAACCATGATAATGAATGGTAGTTTATACTGGAATGGCTCATTATTTTTTAGGGGGAATAAATCGTGATTCGGGTTGCGATGCTCAGTCAGTGGCATGTACATGCGAATGAGTATGCGTCTCAGGCGCAGAACAATGCAAATGTAGAAATCATGGCGGTATGGGATGAACAGCCAGAGCGTGGACAGAACTGGGCGGCGGCTCTCGGAGCGCCGTTTGTTGCGGATTTAGAACAAGTGTTAATCGATCCGACGATTGATGCGGTTGTGGTTGATACACCAACTAATTTACATAGAGAGATCATTACTGCAGCAGCTAGACATCACAAACATATTTTCAG
>JAKACV010000103.1 GCA_021821085.1 Bacillota bacterium
GCCTCTCGTCCGTTAGCGTCCAAGATAGACCTCGATCACTCTTTCATCTTTCGCGGCTGATGAAAGAGTACCTTCAAAGATTTCTTTTCCTGCATTCATGACGATGACGCGTTGTGTTAATTGGTTAACGAATCCAAGCAAATGTTCGACGACGAGGAGTGAAATTCCCAAACCAGCCAAATCAAGCAATTTTTGAGCGACTTCATCAAGTTCAGAAGGACTTAAACCAGCTGCTAATTCGTCGATGAGCAGAAGCGACGGATTGTTGGCCAGTGCTCGAGCAAGGTCAAGTAATTTTTGTTGACCGCTTGTAAGGCTGCCTGCCTTGCGTTGCGATAGATCTGTTAGCCCCACGAAGTCGAGTGGGGCGCCAATATGATTTCGATTGTCTGAAGGGTGAACAACTAGAATATTCTCGGCTACTGTGAGTTCACGAAATGGCTTTGGAACTTGGAATGTGCGGTTGATGCCCAAGCTTGCCATTCGATGCGGCGCATTCGCCTCGATGTTTTTACCTGCAAAGACAACGCGGCCACCATCAGGTCTATAAAGGCCCGAGATGACGTTGATACACGTTGTCTTACCGGATCCGTTGGGTCCCACTAAGCCAAGAATTTCACCTTTATCTAATGAAAATGAAATTCCGTCGAGTGCGTGAAACCCGCCAAAGGTCTTTCGTAGATTTGATACTTCTAAAAGTGAATTATGGGACATAGATTCCCCTCCTAGTAAGAAGCGACATCAGACCATTTGGCAGGAAGAGAACAAGTGCCATAATCAGTAAACCATAAATAAGTTGAAAATATTGGGGAGATGAGATCCCGATGACATTGTAGAGTCCATAAAGTAACAGTGTACCTACGATAGGTCCAAGTATAGTGGTACCGCCACCAAACAGCGTAAAGACGATAGCGAAAATGCTCATCGACAAGTCAAATACTGTATTTGGATAGAAGACAGAGATGTGCCATGCGTATGTGGCTCCGACGAATCCTGCTAAGACAGCCGTTGCAAGCCATATCAAGACGCGTGTGCGAACCACGTTGATTCCGGCCATTTCTGCACTGATAGGATCTTCGCGAATGGCGATGAGAGACATACCGAACCGTGAATTGCGCAAATAGGCGACGAACGCAGTAGCGATCACTAAGATGATGAGCATCACATTATAGCTCGTTTGCTCGTTGAAGATCCCTGCGAGATTGACGCCATAGGGGCCGCCAGTCACTGCCTGGAGACTCTGGTTTGAAACAACATTGTAGAGAATCTCTGAAGCGGCAAGTGAGCCGATGGCAAAGTATGCGCCTGATAATCGCAAAAGTGGAGATAGGATCACGCCTGCAATCAGTGCGACTATGCCACCAAGTAACACAGCTAGTAGGGCAGGGGCATGAATGAGTGTAACAGCTGCTGAAGCACCGTATGCTCCAATGCCAAAGAATCCGACATAGCCGAATGGGAGATAGCCAGTAAATCCATAAAGAATATTGACTCCTTGTGCCAAAGCCATGAATACCATCATTTGAAAAATGAGTGATTGGTTCTGATAAAAGGAGGGGCCAAGTGCGAAAAGGACGAATAGTAAAATGATAATGATGCTATTTGGAAGAATACGTTTACGCATTGCGTTCCCTCCTGCCAAGCAATCCCTTGGGACGAATGAGTAAAATAAGAATAAGCAGCAAATAAGGAACAAGGCTTGACCAACTGGGCAAGTAGGTTTCCATGAGCATTAAACAAATGCCATAGATAAGTCCTCCTAAGATTGTCCCAAGTGGATTGCCTAATGATCCAATGACAATAACCGCAAATGAAGTTGTTGTGAGATCTACGCCCATAGATGGATAGATACCACCTAAGATGAATGGGGTCATGGAACCCGCTGTAATGGCGAGCGAAATACCTATGGCAAAGGCGATTGCAGACACGCGATGCACGTTGATTCCACTGCTCACCGTCTCAGTACGATTTCCCATAATAGCTCGTGTTGCAATTCCGATTTTTGTATGATAGAGATAGACGTACATAAAAGCCATTGCGATCAGACTAATAATGACCGCGACAATCCAGGAAAGTTGGATTCCTTGTCCCAGCAAGTTGACCAGTTGTGATCCGAAAACAGTGGGGTTGACCGTGTCAGGATTCGTTCCAAAAACAAATGTGGTCAAGGACTCAATCACTTGAGATAATCCGAAAAACAGAATAAGTGACAACATCTCAGGGTCTCGGGACTGCAACAGCCTTGGAACAAAACCGTAATAGAGTGGAATGCCTACTATGAAAAAAATCACGACTTCAATAATAAGTGAAATGATCGGATTTAAATTCCAAACAGAGTAGCCAAGATACACCCCAAAAGCCCCCAGCATGACAAAGTCACCGTGAGCTAAGTTCACAATTTTCATGACACCAAAGATAAAGTTCAGTCCCAGTCCCATTAATCCGTAAAATACGCCAATGAGGACTCCCGAAACTAGTGTGAATAATAACATGTGGATTATATCCTCCGTGCAAAGGTGATGGGAGCATGAATGTGTCGTCAACACTGCCCTGGCCCATTGGTCAAAGGATTGGACAGTGTTGACAGGTATGAGCTATTTTAAAATATTCATGGACAGATTTCCAGAGTTGTTCAGTGCAAACTGCCCAATTGGGAGGGTTTCACCTACTTGTGCGCCTTCATTGTTGATTTTGAAGGTTCCATCGATTGTGTTTATTTGACCGGAAAATTGTGAGACGGCATTACGTAAAGCGGTTTGGTTTAAACTACTTGCTGTTTCAAGAGTCTTTTGAATCGCGAGCCCTGTGGTGTATCCCGCGACATTTAAAAAGTTAACGTGATTTTTTCCAGAAAATTGTTCGAATTTCTGTTCGAATTGCGGTAAGGTCAGACCGTAGTTCACGTTGGTGTGATTAATAAATGGAGGTGTTGGGTAAGTATAAAGCCCATTTAATTGTTGTTTTGTAAAGTCTTTTTCAAACATCGTCGGTAATTGTCCAGGGAAAATGAGAAACGTTTTGTTGAATTTCACCCCGGTCGATTGCATTGCCTGTAGGAAAGAAATATCGTTATTTGGATAACCCAGTTCCACAACCATTTGTGGATTGGTTGCAGCGACGTTGTGGACGAGAACGCTGTAGTTAGATGTTGATGTTGGAACTCCTGTGTTGTAAACAGGGGTAATCCCCGCTGCCTTTAGTTTTTTTACGAGTGTAGCTTCTTGTGATTGGTCAAAGTCATTTTGACAATATAAAATCCCGACTTTCTTCACTCCAGATTGAATGATGTAGTTCGCTAGACTATCCGGCCAGATCTGTGAAGTAGGCAGAGAGGTAAGAACGATATAAGGGTTATTAGGCGTGAAAAATGACGCGCCTGTCCCTGTTTGGTCAAAGAGCAACATTTTATTTTCCTGAGCAATAGGTACAGCGACAGATGTTAAAACAGACCCAAAGTCGGAGACGAGAATGTTGGCATGATCTTGGGTAATTAACTGATTGTACAGATTGATCGCTGTAGAAGCGCTGCTTTGATCGTTATATGCAACTAAGTTAATTTTTTCTTTTTTTCCGGTGGCTTTCACTGTCACGCCACCTTTTGCGTTGACTTGGTTCACCCAAAATTGCAGGCCTTGATATTCAGGCATGGATGATGTGGCAAAAGCTCCTGTCGATGCATACAAGGT
>JAKACV010000057.1:0-3451 GCA_021821085.1 Bacillota bacterium
CAATTCGCGATGACGTGCATGGAATCCTTCTCTTGTATGGAACCATAGAAACAGACAGAGATTTCTTTGATGAAATTGCACCAAGGCGTCGCGTTCATCAGATTACGTGTCCTATGTTTATTTCCCATGGGGCAAATGATCCGCGCGTCCCAATCAGTGAAGCGGAGGGGATGGTCGCCGCACTCAATCGTTATAGACAGCACAATGGTATTCCGTAACTACCCTATCTTGTAAATGCAAGTGAAAAGCATCTTTTATGGATGATGAGCCCCGTTACAATTGGGTATGTGATGGACCCCGTTGGAACGGGGCAGGATCCTCTGTCTGGCGCTTGTAACTTACACATGCCTTTTTAAAAAGCGCGTGCGTACTGCTGTGGAGGTTCTACGGTATCTTTTAGAGCTCTGGCAGCATGCAATGACCAGTACGGGTCGCGCAACATACCGCGTGCGATCGCGACGAGATCGGCATCGCCATTTGCAATAACTGACTCTGCTAGTGCTGGTTCCTCAAGCATTCCAACCGCGATCACGGGGGTCTCTACAGCCTGCTTTAGCGTTCGTGCGAAAGGTATTTGATATCCTGGGGAAGTGCCTGGCCGACCAGTTGAACCAATGGGTCCTTCGCCACCTGAACTTACGTGAAGTACATCGACACCCGCTTTTTTGTATTGCTGAGCGATCGCTGAACTATGTTCGAGTCCATATCCATTGTCTGCGTATTCTACTGCAGAGATCCGTAGCAAAAGGGGCATGGAATGCGGCAACTCGGCTTTTACCGCCTGGATTACTTCCACGCCAAAGCGCGCGAGGTCTTGACCATATTCATCTGTTCTGCGATTCGTTAAGGGGGACTGAAATTGGTGAATGAGGTATCCATGTGCGGCATGTAATTCAAGCGTGTCTACACCTGTTTGTACTGCGCGCTTCGCAGTCTGACCAAATTTCTCGACAAGTCGCTTGACTTCATCTGTCGATAGCTCACGGGGCATTTTATACCGATCACTCGGGAATTTAATAGCGGACGGCGCGACAGGTTGGGAAGTGTCTTCCGCTTTACGACCCGCATGTGCAATTTGTATTCCGATTTTTGCGTCATGGGAATGGCATGCATTGATGATCCGCTGAAAGGCTGGAATCTGATCATCCGACCATAAACCAAGATCGAAATCTGTGATCCGTCCATCAGGATCAACGTCGGTCATTTCTATGAGGATCAGTCCTGCTCCACCCACGGCGCGGCTTGTGTAATGAACGAAATGCCAATCGTTTGGTTTACCGTCTTTTTCGGTAACTGAATACTGGCACATGGGCGCCATGACAACACGATTTTTTAGGTGGAGATTTTTTACGGAAAACGGTGTGAATAATTGAGACATGGAACGATCCCCTTTCCTTATGGTACGGGTATAAGAAAATTTTTTCCGAAAAGCAAGCTTTAAATGCATATTCGACTTTGATTGCATTATCGTTTGTTACTATATTAATAGAAGTAAAAAGAGATGACAAGTTAAAAACACTTCAGAAATATCGAGAGAATGATCTATTTTCGTACAATTAAGCGATTGACAATGTACAGTAATTCGGTACCATCGAACTAGGAATGTAAATAAATTGAATGGGTGGATTTGATAATGAAGAGTGATATCGACATTGCGCAAGACGCAAGATTGCTCCCTATAAGGGAGATTGCACAGCAGATGGGTCTCACAGAAGAAGAGTGGGAACCTTATGGACGTTATAAGGCGAAAATTGACGTTGGAGTTTTGGCCAAGAACCAGGACAAACCAGATGGAAAGCTCATCTTGGTAACCGCGATGAGTCCAACACCGGCGGGGGAAGGAAAGTCGACGGTGACCGTCGGGCTTGCGCAAGCGTTGAACAGGGTGGGTCAGCGCGCAATTGCGGCTATTCGGGAACCATCACTAGGTCCGAATTTCGGATTAAAGGGGGGAGCGGCTGGTGGTGGATATGCCCAAGTAGTTCCGATGACCGATATCAACCTGCATTTTACAGGGGATTTTCATGCGATAACAACAGCACACAATTTGCTTGCAGCGTTAATTGACAACCATGTGTATCAGGGTAATGAGCTTCATCTTGATCCAGATCGAATCACGTGGAGACGAGTACTTGACATCAATGATCGCACACTGCGACAAGTTGCGATTGGTCTCGGTGGTAAAAACAACGGAGTAACCAGAGAAAGCGGATTTGATATTACAGTAGCTTCTGAAATCATGGCAGTACTATGTTTAATTGAGAATCTAGAGGAGTTAAAGCAGGCGCTGGCTCGAATGTTAATCGGCTATACTTATGAGAATCTACCAGTGACAGTGGGCGATCTTGGTGTTCAAGGCGCACTTACGGCACTATTAAAGGATGCAATCAATCCGAACTTAGTGCAAACGCTTGAAAATACGCCAGCCATTATTCATGGTGGTCCATTTGGTAATATTGCGCATGGTTGCAATAGTCTGATCGCGACGAGAATGGCGTTAAAACTAGGGGATTATGTGGTCACCGAAGCAGGTTTTGGCGCAGACTTAGGGGCAGAGAAGTTTTTCGATATTAAATGTCGCAAGGGTAGTTTGAAACCGTCGGCGGCTGTAATTGTCGCTACGGTTCGAGCGCTTAAATATCACGGCGGTGTCGCACGAAAAAATCTCGCGCTCGAAGATTTTGAGGCTATTGAACGCGGGTTTTCAAATCTTTTACACCATGCGCAAATTGTTACCGAGTACAATGTCCCATTTGTCATCGCACTGAATCGATTTCCTACCGACACGGAAGCAGAACTTACATATGTACAACAACTTTGCGCAAAGCACGGGATGCGCATCGAACGAACGGAGGTTTTTGCCAAAGGAGGAGAGGGTGGGCTTGAGCTAGCAAAGGCAATCATAGAAGCTACGAACGCTCCTACACTTCATTTTCAACCGATTTATGATGTATCTGATTCACTGCGTGAAAAGATTGATGTGATTTGCAAAAAGATATACGGTGCCAAGCAAGTTCAATTCACAGAGGCGGCGCAACGTCAATTGGATGATTGCAATCGATATGGTTGGGATGAGCTTCCAATTTGCATGGCGAAAACCCCCTATTCTTTCTCCGATAATCCGAAGTTGATTGGCGATGTGAAGGATTTTACCATGACGATCCGCGAGATTCGTCCGTCATTAGGGGCAGAGTTTTTAGTTTGCCTCACAGGCGACATCTTGACGATGCCTGGTCTGCCGAAGCATCCAAACGCATTGCAAGTTGACATTGATTCCACTGGGAGGATCAAAGGATTATTCTAGTTTTTATGCATTGGTCGGAGTGAAATACGTCAATACACAGAGATAAGTGATGCCGCGTACGTCTCTATATGTATGGTAGCTTTGAGGATTCGTCCTATCGCTCCACTCCGCTTAGTGTCATTGTAATCGGATTCATCCTCCAGACTA
>JAKACV010000057.1:3551-18013 GCA_021821085.1 Bacillota bacterium
TGATCGTTCGCAAGATGACACGGGAGGACCAGCCATAGATAGTAGGTAAATAAAAAGGGGTGGTTTTTGTGGGTGCAGTAGGGCTTATGAATACAGTGGTTTTCGTGATTGTCGTGTTGGTTATTTTATTACTCGTATGGCGTTCTGTGCGGATTGTTGGACAACAAACGGTGTTCATCGTGGAACGTTTTGGTCGCTTTCATCGCGCATTGGGACCTGGATTAAACGTAATTTTTCCGTTTATCGATCGCGTAAAAAAGAAGCTAGATCTGCGTACACAGCAAGTTACCGTTCCCAAGCAAGAGGTGATCACGAAAGATAATGTGAATATAAAGATTGAAACCGTATTCTTTTACACAGTTATTGATGCGCAGCAGGCAACGTATAACATTCAAAATTTCGTGCAGGGAATTCAGAACATTACGGCATCAAATATTCGTCAAGTGGTCGGACATATGGAATTAGATGAAACGTTATCGGGGCGGGATCGCATTAGCTATGAACTAAGGCAATCGCTTGATGAAGTCACTGAAACTTGGGGTGTCCGTATCGATCGCGTTGAAGTGATTGACATTCATCCACCGATTGAAATTCAGACATCGATGGAGAAGCAGATGAAGGCAGAACGAGAAAAACGAGCTAATATCTTGCAGGCGGAAGGGGAACGTCAATCTGCGATTCTGCGTGCAGAGGGGGAGAAACAGTCGACGATTCTGCGTGCAGAAGCTGAAAAGGAGGCGAATATTCGTCGTGCAGAAGGTGTGCAGCAGGCGATAGTGTTAGAAGCGAATGGACGTGCGGAAGGCATTCGATTAGTCGCGCTTGGGGAACGCAATCGAATCGAGATGCTCGCTGCGGCAGGATTGGATGAAAAGGTACTCGCTTTTCAATCATTTGAGGCGCTGACCAACATGGCGCAAGGGCCAGCGAGTACGATTTTTATCCCCTCAGACGCGGTAAATGTGTTGGCTAACGTCGGTGCGATCAGTAAAGTGTTTCAGGTGACAAGTCATTCGGCTGGATAAGTCGTATACGGACATAAAACGTCCTTGCTGCTTGAATTCTATGATTAATCTATTGGTGAACCAGGAATCAAGATGGATCAACAGAAGTTCCAACCGGTCAATTCGAGAGATGAAGTAGAGGCGCGAGAAGTGGACGAAAGTCGTGAACGTATTTCACCACAGAACATCATTGTCAAACATGGCGATCTGGGAACTCGTAGATGTGGTCTCCAAGCCCTTGGTTATGGGGCGGCGGAAACATTTTGTTTGCACCGATTGCTTTTGTCATTTCAGGTCTGATTTCGTATTGGGCAGGATGGAATCGCCTGAGTACAGCTGTCTATCTATTGGCGGGTGGTGTATGCTTGGTCGTGTTTTCATTTCACTGTATGAACTTTAAATTCGGTTTACATTGAGCGCCCATCGAGCTAAGCTGGATGGGCGTCAAGTATTTTACGCGAAAGATTCGCCCATACTTCGGTTGCGATGCCGGCCACTAGACCGGCAATCATACTGAGTGCTCCTGACATGGAACCATGAGCCATATACATGGCGAAGATGGACAAGGTATTTAGGAAAAGCAAGGATAGCCAGAGTGGGATCCGTGTCCGCTGTAATAAGACTTGGGCCACGGCGGTATACCCACCTGTCGAGTATCCTTTTGATACAAGTAATCCCATGGGGAGTTTCGCAAACAGCAAGATGAGACAAAAGGCTAACCAGTTCGGCCAGTTTGCATCAATGGGCAACATTTCGAACAACCACATACTAACGCCGGTTATCCCTGCCCCTACGGCTGTCCATGTGGCAGTGGTTTTCTCGCTAAAAAGTAATACGGCACAAAAGATAGCCGCTTTAATGGCGAGATTAACGAGTCCTACACTGAAATGCATGATATCGGCAATACCGATACTAAGTCCGCTTACGCCACCAGATGAAATATGCGAACTTTTTTCGAGAAATACGGAGATGGCTGCCATCAAGACGCAACCAATAAAATAGCGGATGGGTGGAATCGTCCTCATTGTCCCTCCTGACTCTCCGCAATTCTGCGGGTGGGATTTTGATAGTACTTTTGATATGCTCTATGTGAAAGTTTTGACAAAATAAAGGAGGTTGAAACCCATGGCAGCGCATCGGATTGTAGTGCAATTTAATGAATCGGATCAAACAAAATGGCCACTTATTATAAAAAATATTATAAATTTAACCAAATCAATGCCCGAGGCGGAGATTCGGGTGATTGCTTTTGGTGCGGGGATTTTCGCGTTTCATAAGCAGAGAGCAGTTGAATTGCCAACGGGCGTAAAAGTGGGAATTTGCCAAAATACACTACGGGGTACTCATACTGCGGAAGATCAACTTGTGGCGGAAATTGAGGTTGTACCATCTGGCGTTGCTGAAATTGTGAGGTTGCAAGCGGATGGTTGGCTATACTTGCGACCGTAAAGGTGCCGATCAGAACGGAACCCTACTCGTCGGGTCCCGTTCTGATCGGCTTGATCCTGATATCGCGAAATATCTGAGTCAGGCTCATTTTATGCTTTCTGTTTTTAATCCATGCCCGAACGCTAGGGAAGGGGTTTTCCGCGTGCCGTGACATAAAGGGTATACCATTCTTCGCGCGTTAAGGTGAGTTTTGACGCCTCACCACAGGCGCGGATTCGCTCGTGATTGGCCGTGCCAATCACGGGTTGAATGCCGGCTGGATGGGTCATTAGCCAGGCGAGGACAATCCCTTCAGGAGTGGTTTCCTTTTGTTCTGCCATCGTCTTGACGAGTGCTGCCGTTTTGCGAATCGATTCGCGCTGATCAGTTACAGAACGACCGGATAATAAACCGTTTGCAAGCGGCCCCCATGCTTGAAGCTGGATATTCTCTAACTGACAGTGTTCGATTGTACCCTCAGGCATGACATTGTCCCGACCAGCCTCTTGATTGACATGAACACCAGTTTCGAGCCAGCCGATTTTTACTAGACTCATTTCCAACTGGTTAACAATCAATGGTTCATCACAATAAGCTTGCAATAACCGTATTTGTCCGGCGCTCATATTGGAAACGCCAAAGAAGCGAACCTTACCAGCTGCTTTTAACTTTTGTAGTGCACCAGCTACCTCTTCTGGTTCCATTAGAGGGTCTGGGCGATGAAGGAGTAGAAAGTCTAAATATTCAACGCCAAGTCGTTCTAGGCTTCCATCCACACTATGAAGGATGTGTTTTTCTGAAAAATCATAGCGCCCTGGAACCCCAGTGTCGTCTGCAAAGCGAATACCACACTTTGACTGAATCAAGATATGCTCCCGAAGATCTTTACGCTCTTTTAGAACTTGACCAAAGACTTGTTCTGCTTTGCCCATCCTATAAATATCTGCATGATCAAACATGTTAATGCCAATCGAGAGTGCTGCGTCTACAGCTTCGTGCGCTTGATGCACATGTTCGGCTGTGATCGGATCGCGATTCCAACCACCGCCAAGCCCCATGCACCCAAGCACGAGTTGACTTGCTGGAATGCTGCGTCGCTTTAGTGGAAATGATTTCAACATACCGTTCCTCCTAATCTAATCGCTAATTGAATGCGTGGCTCTCTGTTACCGCTGAAGCGCAATCTTATGGCTTATCAGTATCTTCGACCACCCGTTTCATCCCTTCGATGAGTTTCTGATTCTTCAGAGACCGAGAACCATAGAGTCGCGCAGAGAACACTGTAATGATTTCTAAAACATCTCTCACCAAATCCTCTTCAAACGTGGGGTCTTCACCCTGGTTGAGAATAACAACCTCAACTTCTTTCGTTTCACAAATTGCAAAAACCAGTTCTGCCCCCAAACGTAATAATCGATCTTTATGTGTAACTACCAGTCTGCCTACTTCATCTTGCAGGATGGCATTCAATAAGCGCTTTAAGCCTTTTTTGTGGGAATTCATGCCTGACCCGAGATCAGATACGATCTCAAATGTCCATCCTTGCGAAGCGCAATACATTTCGAGCACTTGTTTCTGTCGTTCCAAGTCCTCCTTTTGGTCCTGACTTGAGACCCTTGCATAGGCTACAGTTTTTCTGTCACTGCGCTGAAGTCGGAATAGTTCCGGTCGCAACTTGACCAAGTCATATCTGCGATGACCACCCGGAGTGATTTCATCTGGTTGCAATCGACCTTCCTTTTCCCAGCGCCGAAGTGTTTGAATGGAAACTCCAAGAACTTTCGATGCTTCTCCTATCGTCACCATTCTGTCCATATTGATAGTATATATTTAGTTTTATTTAGATTCAATGGTTACTATTCACCCCCCACGACCTCTCTATGTAAATTCAAGCGACTCGTTCAACGAATCCTGATGCAGAGCATCAAGCAGACGAAACAGCACTTTGATCGCCTACATGCCTTCTTTCAATCTCAGTTCCTTTCTGTTTCTGCAAGACTCGGTCTACTCGGAGACCTTCGGGCTTTGGGAGTGAGCGGTATGTGGTACCCCCGTTGTTACCGCTGTATCTTCGAAGCAAATCCATTTGTATGTGTCATGCCCAAGTCCTTGTGAATTGTCATTATTTCCGCATCAATGCCGAGAGGCTATCAAGTTTAGTAAATTTAAATAAGAGATTGATCAATGTTAGAATATACTGCATAATAATGCAAGCGGTTTCTTATCTGCATTCGAGGAGGCGTACTATGATCCAATCGACGATGATGGATTTTCCCTTGACGCTGAACTATTTGCTTGATCGAGCTGTTCAACTTTTTCCCCGCGCGGAGATTGTGTCACGTTTGCCAGATCGAACGTTGCATCGCTATACTTATGTGGACTTCTATCAGCGCGCGCGGAAATTGGCAGAGTCGTTGCAAAAGGCAGGTCTTACGCGAGGTGATCGCGTGGCGACGCTCATGTGGAATCACTATGCGCATTTAGAGGCGTATTTTGGAATTCCTGCAGCGGGCGGTGTAACGCACACGCTGAATTTGCGGTTACATCCACAGGATATTGCCTATATTGCGAAACATGCAGGAGATCGGTTTTTGATCGTAGACGACATATTGCTGCCTTTAGTAAGAGAGGTTTTAGCGGGTGTGCAATTTGAACGGATTTTCGTAGTTTCGTTGACAGGAGAATATCCGCCTAACGAATTCGAAAGTTATGAAGATTTACTTGCTACAGCGACAGGGCACTTCGATTATCCAGATCTTGCAGAGAACGAGGCTGCTGCTATGTGTTATACCTCAGGGACAACTGGGCGACCTAAAGGAGTTGTTTACTCCCATCGAGCGATGGTGTTGCATAGCTTTGCGACGTCGCTTGCCGATACGTTTGCTTTCTCACAGCGGGATGTCGTTACACCTGTTGTTCCTATGTTTCATGCAAATGGGTGGGGAGTGCCTTATTCGGCTTTGATGGTTGGGGCGAAACAGGTCTTTCCTGGGCCGTATCTTGATCCGGAGAATTTATTGGACTTATTTGAAAAAGAGCAGGTGACATTTGCCGCAGGTGTACCAACGATATGGCTTGGCATTGCACAACTTCTCGAGCGCCAGCCGCAACGCTTTAAGCTTCAGTCTATCCGCATGGCCGTTGGAGGCGCCGCAGTACCAGAAGGACTTATTCGTACATTTGATCACTTTAATCTCCAATTGATTCATGCGTGGGGCATGACAGAGACAACGCCTACTGCTGCGGTAAGTCGGCTGAAACGTCATATGGACACTTTGCCCGAAGATGAACGTTATCACATTCGCGCAAAACAAGGCGTGGCTGTGCCGTTTGTTGAAATGCGCGCAGTGAATGAGGAAGAGGTTATTTTATGGGATGGGAAGAAGATGGGAGAATTACAGGTGCGAGGCCCATGGATTACAGGGAGTTACTATGGTGAAGAGGCTTTGCAGAAAAATTTCACAACAGACGGTTGGTTTCGCACAGGGGATGTGGTGACGATTGATTCAGAAGGGTATATGAAAATTGTTGACCGCACGAAGGATCTGATTAAGTCAGGTGGCGAGTGGATCAGTTCGGTTGATTTAGAAAATGCGCTAATGGATCATCCTGACGTTGCCGAGGCGTCAGTTATCGGCGTGGCGCATCCAAAGTGGCAGGAACGACCCATCGCAGCAGTTGTTTTTAAAGAGGGGAGACAAGTATCGGAGGAGGAACTGCGGGCTCATCTGACAGAGCGTTTCTCGAAATGGTGGTTGCCGGACGCTTTTGTGATACTTGCGGAAATCCCGCGTACTTCAGCAGGTAAATTTTATAAAAAGGCATTACGCGAACAACTACAGGATTGGCAGTGGGATGAGTAATAGAACGTTGTGATAAGCTATTTACGAGAATGGGGATTTGAATCATGGATCACGAGTTTGACGTTTCGCGCATTCGCGCGCAGTTTCCTGCATTGCACCGTACATATAAGGGGAAACCAGTGGCCTATTTTGATGGACCAGGCGGATCGCAAGTTGTAGGGACGTGTATCGATGCGATGGTAGGATATATGAGTCGCGGTGTGGCTAATTTGCATGGCGTATTTCCCACGAGTATTGAAACTGAGGCGATTATTGCCGCCACGCGGGCTGGGGTTGCAACATTTCTTGGTGCAGAGCCAGATGAAATTGCATTTGGTGCGAATATGACTACGTTAAATTTTGCAATTGCTCGCGCACTTTCGCGCACATGGCAAACTGGGGATGAAATTGTCGTTTCCGAACTGGATCATCGTGCGAATGTGGATCCATGGATTGTCGCTGCAAAGGATCGAGGCGTTGTCGTAAAGTGGCTAGAAGTAGACCCTGAACGGTTAACGCTTGATTTGGAGCATCTTGATGAGGTGATTTCGCCGCGAACACGGGTAGTTACTTTAGGTCGAGCATCAAATGCAGTGGGTACCGTGACAGATGTCCGTAGGGTGGCAGATGTTGCGCACCAAGTTGGGGCTGTGGTGGCGGTGGATGCAGTGCATGCGGCTCCACATATTGCTGTGAATCGAGAGCAGTTAGATGCGGACATCTTACTTTGTTCTGCGTATAAATTTTTTGGCCCACACATGGGTATTGCGGCGATCCGTCACGATCTTTTTGAACAACTCATGCCGTACAAATTAGAGCCTGCGCCATCGTATCTCCCGGATAAGCTTGAGACCGGCACGCAAAATCACGAAGGAATTGCCGGATTACATGCGGCGCTCGGTTTTATTGCAGATTTAGGGTCGGGAGATCGTTTGTCTGCACAATTGTTCGATGCGATGCAAAAGATCGAAACGTATGAAGAGTATCTCGCGCGAAAGGTGCGTCAGGCGCTTCGGACAACCCCTGGCGTTACGTTGTACGAGGCATCTGATGAACAGCACAAGACACCGACGATTGCTTTTCGCATCGAGGGTTTGACTCCGCGCGCAGTGTGCGAAAAATTAGCTGAAGAGCACGGGATCTTCGTTGCGGATGGCGACTTTTATGCGACAACCCTTGTAAACAAACTGGGGCTCAGTGCGTCAGGAGGCTTTGTGCGCGCCGGTCTTGCCCCGTACAATACAGAGGCTGAGGTAGACGTATTTGTAGAGGCAATCCATAGATTGTTGCGCTAAGCATATTCACATCGACCGATGTAGGTAGATGTTCTTGGCCGCATGTCTTATGCATCGAATCAAAACTGATGGGATTATACAACAGGTGTAGCGCTAAAAATGTAGCGCTACACCTGTTTGTGTACGGAATGATGCATCATGGCATGGCAAGATTTATCGCGGTTGGGCTTGGCACATGCTATTTTAGTCGCTTTTTTTATCGTTGTATGTAATTTGATTAGATAAGGATTGTCAGGTTTTGATTACAGGTGTTCAGTGGAGTTTGTTGTAGGCAAGGTGCAGACAACGTCTGGAGATGAATCTGTAGGACTGCTGCAATCGGCAGTGGACGCACGTGGTTTTGGGGATATGACCATTGAGGAGTCATTTCCGCAACTCCTTACAGGAGTTTATTCTGGTACGGCGATGTTCAATCGATTGGTATCGCGCAAAGATCGTAAAGTTGAGTTGATTGTCAACAAGGGAATGGAAGATTTCCATTAAGAATCCTATGCATGAACGGCGTGTGCGCGATTTGATGTTCGTGTAATGGCGACAAGGGTGAATTGTGAACGTGTAGATTGCGCCGTCAGTTTATTCCTGATTGCTCCTTCTCTTCGACAGACTTTGCAAGCGGGTTAGTATACGGTTGATAGAAATAAAAAATGGAATAAAAGGAGAGGGTGTTTGTGGTGGCGAAAAAACTGTTGATGAAATCAATCTTGGCGTTGGTCGCAGCAGGATTTGCAATTTACGCCGGATTGCAAGCGGAACTCATCGCACAAGTTGGGGTTATTCAAAATATTCCTCAGTTGGAGGGGGATGGGGCGGGCAATTTTATATTTGCTGTACTGTGCTTGCTCTGCGGAGTATTGATCTTTATTCGGCCGCTGTTGGCGTTTATTTCTTGCCTGTTGGCCACAGTTGTCGTACTATATGTCGGTTTCGCCTATCAAGATACAACGTCTTTGTTGTGGACGATTGTGCCGATTGGTTTGGCAATTTCAACCTTCGTCTTGGATCGTTTTGATCGTAAAAAGGGAAAATACAGGAGGTACAAGAAACATGGGAAGCAAGTGGCTGTGTCGATGCGATCAGGTGCCTAGCTGATTGAAAAACTACTTTGACCATCACCGCACAGTTTTGCGGACATATGTTAGTCATAGAAATACCCAGTCTTCTATCACGCGAATTGTACGTGACGAAGGCTGGGTTTAGTGTTGATTCGAATATGTAAGAACTCATGTTAGAATATCAACTATAGGCACATGTTGGCTGAAGGAGGAGAAGAAATGATGACGATGGCTGCAGATCGCTATCAAAAGGCGATGTTCGCAGGTGGCTGCTTTTGGTGTATGGTCAAACCATTTGATCAATGGTCAGGAGTGATCCAGGTAGTGTCAGGTTATACAGGAGGTCACGTGGAAAACCCAACGTATGAAGAGGTCTGCTTAGATGCAACAGGACATGTTGAGGCAGTGGAAATCACGTTTGATTCTGAGGTGATTCCATATCGGAAATTACTTGATGTATTTTGGCAACAGATTGATCCTACTGATGCGGGCGGACAGTTCTATGACCGGGGCTCTTCTTATCGGACGGCTATCTTTTATTATCATGAGTCACAGAGAATAGAAGCAGAGGCATCAAAACAGGAGTTGGAGCAAAGTGGGCGTTTTACAGAACCGATTGTGACGCGAATTGTCCCCGCTACTCCATTTTATCGTGCAGAAGAATATCACCAAGATTATTATAAAAAAAATTTGCCGCATTATGAACGGTATCGTGTGGGGTCTGGGCGCGACGGGTTCATACGAGCACATTGGAGTGAATGACCATGTATGATCTAGTCATTCGTAATGCACGCATGCTCACGCATGATGAACTTGTGGATATTGGCGTACGTGATGGCCGGATTGTAGAGATATCTGACGAGATGAATGAGCGTGGTGTGCAAGAGGTTGATGCAGCAGGTGATTTGTTGTTATCGCCCTTTGTGGAATCGCATATTCACCTTGATTCTGTATTGACTGCAGGGGAACCAAGGTACAATGAAAGCGGTACATTGTTTGAAGGAATTCAGGTATGGACTGAACGCAAACCTTCTTTGACTGAGCAGGATGTGATGAAAAGGGCCTTGACAGCGCTTAAATGGCAGATGGCAAATGGCATTTTACATGTGCGAACGCATGTCGACGTGTGTGATCCGAATCTCACGGCAGTCAAAGCAATGCTAAAGGTCAAAGAGAGGGTAGCACCTTATATGGGATTGCAGATTGTGGCCTTTCCACAGGAAGGAATCGCATCTTTTGACGGTGGAAAAGAGTTAATGGAAGAAGCGTTACGGCTCGGTGTGGATGTAGTAGGCGCTATCCCTCACTACGAGTATACGCGCGAGATGGGAATTGATTCACTGCACACTTGCTTTCATTTAGCCCAAAAGTACGATCGGCTCATTGACGTTCACTGTGACGAAATTGATGATGAACAGTCGCGTTTTGTTGAGACGGTGGCAACACTTGCCTTGCAGACGGGTTTGCGTGAACGGGTTACGGCGAGTCATACGACAGCCATGCACTCGTATAACGGTGCATATGCGTATAAACTATTTCGACTTCTCAGGAACTCAGGGATCAACATGGTCGCTAATCCTCTGATTAATATCACGTTGCAAGGAAGGTTTGACAGTTATCCTACGCGACGCGGAGTCACCCGAATTAAGGAGATGTGGCGGTCTGGAATCAATGTAAGTTTAGGTCATGATGATATTTTAGATCCCTGGTATCCACTTGGCATAGGAAGTATGCTGCAAGTTGCACATATGGCTATCCACACGTCGCATATGACTGGGATGCAGGAAATCGCAGAGACGATTCACATGATCACGGAGCGAGCCGCGCGAACATTGCAGATTGAATCTGAATACGGGATTGAAATTGGCAAGCCAGCTAGTTTTATTTTGCTGCCTGGATCGGATGCCTTTGATTTAATTCGCCGACAGCCAATGCCACGTTACGTCGTAAGTCGCGGGAAAATCGTCGCGGCAACCGATCCAGCAGTAACAAAAGTGTTTACGGATCTTGGTGAAGAAGAACGAATCGACTTTCGCAAACCACTCACATAATGAGTCAGATACAAGGGAAATCGGTGCTTAGGTGGTGCTTAGTACTATGTTTCTTGGTTCATAGATGCATGATGGATCCGTAGCCAAAGGATTTCCTGTATAACTAAAGGCGCGCGAGCGGGAACCACCGCAGGCGTCGTGATATTCGCACACACCGCATTTGCCGTCGAATTGACCACTGCGAATGGCTTGCAAGGTGGGATGATGGCGGTAAATGTCTGCTGTATTTTCAGTGCGAACATTGCCAAGTGGCAAGGGAAGAAAACCGGCCGGATAGACAGTTCCATCATGAGAGATGAAAATGATCCCTTTGCCATCTCGCGTCCCGCTTGTTTGCGCCTTTGGTGTGGTCGTTTGCGGACCGAGCCGAGAGCGCAGATCCATGGAAAGTTCCATATAGAGTGGGCTAAGGTGAAATTGCTTAAAAATCTGAAGCGTGGTCGCCTCCTGTTGTGGGTCAGCTGCTTTGCGTTCAGCGACGACGCGGCGAAAGAAAGGCGCCTCAACGGTGCGAACCGTGATGCCATAGCCGGATGCTTCAAATAGCAAGTGAGAGACATCTTCACACTCCGTAGCAGATATTTCCTGTGAGTCTTTACCGCGTCCTACGTGAATGAGAAAGAATACTTCCCAAATTTTCACGCCTATTTCTGTCAGTAACTCAGCTAGTGCAGGAAGTTCACGGACATTATCGCGCATAACTGCTGTGTTTACTTGTACGTCAAAACCAGCTTTCACGAGCCGCCGTAAAGCGAGTACAGTGTCTGCAAAATGACCGGATATACCGCGAACACCCTCATGTGTCTTTGCAGTCGCTCCATCAAGGCTAAGTGAAACGACTTTGATACCTAGGTCAAGTAATTTTTGAATATGTTCATCCGTCAGGCGTGGCGTTACACTTGGCGCGATTCCTACTGGAATCTCCAAAGATCGGGCTTTGGCGACAAGTTCAAAAATATCGTCTCGCATGAGGGCATCACCGCCCGTTATGATTAAGACAGGATAAGGTCGACCAAATGCGGTGAGACTTTCAATGAAGCGAAATCCTTCTTCTGTAGATAGTTCACCTGGCATTGGCTGCGCAATGGCTTCTGCTCTACAGTGTTTGCAGGCAAGTAAACAGGCGCGCGTAGATTCCCAGAATACGAGGATTGGTCGTTCATTAAAATTAAGTGCTCCCATATGAATCTCCTCCAATAATCAAGGCAAGTATCATTCGTTTTTTATGAGGTACGCGATCTATCCTTAGTGTAACGCCAGGTATATGATCCTTCATGCCCCATTTGGACCAGTCTTCTAAGCGATTTGGACTACTTTTCATGTGCATTGCTAGGTGGGACTTGTCATGGCGAATCAATCTCATTTGCGCGAGATCAGGGGATGGCATCCAGTGATGTGAAACGCCTGAGTCATTTATGCCAGATCGATTTGCGCAGCATTAGATTCATACTTGGCTGCAATTTTCGTAAATTCTATTTGGTGACGGGAGTCGAACGTGTAGGGGCAATACGTTTGCCAAGATGGAGGCGACACAGATTTTAGCGGTTATTTTTCAGCAAAGGCGCTTGGGAATTCATCCTCGCAACGATTGTACCTGAGCTTTCTGTTTTATTGCGCATACGTGGAGAACCTGAGCTTTTAGCTCCGCACAGAGGGTCGTATCCGTTTCACTAAATAAATTCGGATCGAGAATCGACGCTGTTAGCGTCATTAAAGAGGGTATAGAATGAACATTTTATCTATCGAAAATATATCCAAAACATACGGTGACAAGGTATTGATAGATCACGTCTCGTTTGGTATAGAGGAAGGCGAGCGCATCGGTCTTATTGGGATTAATGGTGCTGGAAAGTCAACTTTATTAAAAATAATGGCAGGACTAGAACTGCCTGAAACAGGTCGTGTGACTAAAGGAAGTCGTACGGTTGTGCACGTTTTACCGCAAGAGCCTGTCTTTGACCTTAACGCGACAATCATTGAACAGGTGTTTGCGGGTGATGAGCCTGTATTTCAGATTTTACGCCAATATGAAGCACTATTGACACAACCGATCAATACGGGACGACAGCAAAGCAAACTTATCCACCTGCAAGACAAATTGGATCAATTGTCTGCATGGCAACTGGAACATGAAGCCAAAGCGGTGCTTACGAAGCTGGGGATTACGGAATTTGATCGAGCGGTTGGGACACTTTCAGGTGGTGAGCGAAAGCGTGTGGCGCTTGCTCGAGCATTGATTCAACCCTCTGATCTCTTGATTTTGGATGAACCTACAAATCACATCGACAATGAACATGTGATGTGGCTAGAAGATTATTTGCAAAAACGCAAAGGTGCCCTGTTCATGGTCACTCATGATCGGTATTTTTTGGATCGACTCGTTAGTCGAATCGTTGAACTCGATTTTGGTCAGCTCTACCGTTATACAGGGAACTACCATGCGTTTTTAGAAGCAAAACTTGCACGTAGTGAAGGGCAGAGAGCATCTGAAGATAAGCGACAAAATTTCCTTCGCAATGAACTAGAGTGGATTAAGCGTGGGGCTAAGGCGCGCAGTACAAAATCGAAGGTGAGGACGTCACGCTATTATCAGGTTGCAGAACAAGCACCTGCTTCTCAACATGAGGTGATCGAGTTGTCCTCTGTGGCTTCTCGTCTCGGTCGTACAGTGATTGAGTTGCAACATGTGTCGAAACGTATAGATGGGCGTTTATTGATTGATGATTTTACCTATCTTGTTTCACGTGCTGATCGCATAGGGATAATTGGACCAAATGGGAGTGGCAAGTCGACTCTACTAAAAGTGATGGCAGGTAAATTATCGCCTGATCAGGGCAATGTAGTCATTGGTTCAACAGTGAAGATCGGTTACTTTTCGCAAGAACATGAAGAGATGACAGAAGAAGAACGTGTCATCGACTATATTCGAAAAGAGGCTGAGTGGATCGACATGGTCGATGGCAGGCGACTTTCGGCTACTCAATTATTAGAACACTTTCTGTTCCGTGCGTCGACGCAATGGACGCCAATTGCTAAGTTATCAGGCGGTGAAAAGCGACGTTTAGCGTTAGTGCGCATGTTGATATCTGCGCCAAACGTCCTTTTACTTGATGAGCCGACCAATGACCTTGATATTCCTACACTTGCTATTTTAGAATCTTTTCTCGATGATTTTCCTGGGGCGGTGATCGTAGTCTCACATGATCGCTATTTTTTGGATCGCATTGTGGAAAAAGTATTTGCGTATGAGGGATCTGGAAAAATTACTCAATATAGTGGAAATTTTTCTGATTATGTCGCAAAACGACCAATTGAGATTGAGAAGATTGCGCGCACATCCGTTCCTGCGCAAGATATCAAATCCGCTGCACAACGTGGTACGCGGACGATAGTAAAGTTTACTTATCAAGAGCAAAAAGACTATGAACACATTGATCAGTGGATTGCAGAGGCGGAATCAGAACTTGCATATGTAAATCAACAGATGGAAGAAGCGTCAAGCGACTATGGTAAAGTTCAATCACTCTACATAGAAAAACAAAAACTTGATCAGAAGATAGATCAATTGATTGAACGATGGACCTATTTGAACGAACGATCCCAAGAAATTGGACGCACTGAATCTCCCCATTGATCCAACAGTAGTCGTGCCGTTTTGGGATCGGGTGCATCGAGAATGGCGCGTATTTTCCGTGCAACTCCTCATGTAGACTTTTCAGAGGTTGTTCAAAAAGGGTCGAGAACTCTGCGGCGCAGGGCTTCGGCTTGTGCTGGACATGCGTGCTCATGT
>JAKACV010000104.1 GCA_021821085.1 Bacillota bacterium
GGTCGTTATTGTCAATCGAGTACCATGTAGCGATATTCTCTAATGACGGAGGTAACGTCATCGATAGAGGCTGCAATTGGGGTGTTAGTTTTTGGTTAAGTACTACAGTTGAGCGAATCGTCCAGACCATCGCCTTTAACAATCGATACCAGAAGAGGGTCAACATGGATATCAGTACAAGGACAATGAACCATAGCCAGTCTGGAGCCATCTGATTATGGTGCATCATTCGAAACCAGAGGATGTGCTTGATGGCGCTATATAATGCAAACTCAAGTGCTCCCATAAATCCACTGATGAGTAAGATCGCACTGAGCAGATAGGTATAGTTTGAGAGGATTTTTCTCGTGTTCACGTTTGCCGTCTCCCTTTTCGGCGTTCCTCCAGAATGCGCTCAAGTTGTACGATAGAGTCGGGGTTTAAGCGATCTACAGCTTCGACAAAGTGAACTAAACCAGCTTGTCCAGCTTGGCTCAACAAATCTTCCGCTGCTTGTTCAGCCCTTTTTTTAGCTGCTTCAACCGTTGGACAAGCCTCATATCGATAATGACGGCGTGTTCCAGTTCGCACAAGAAGCCCCTGATCGACTAAACGGGTAAGGACGGTTTGCACGGCGTTTAGCGAAATATCGCGTTCGTCACGCAACGTCTCGCATACCTCTGGCGCACCGCAGGAACCGAGCTCACGCACGACCCATAGTACACGTTGGCGCAATTCACCTGGTTTCAAACGCGATCTCTCCCTCAATGAACGCTTGTATCGAGATGCACAATTCACTTTATTGCAAGCATACCTAAAAGCTGATGTTAGAGCAATTATGTATTCGCATCACATTATCGTCTACAGTGCTCGGATGATGTTATGAGTGAGTTGATGGCGTAGTGAGTACTGTCCCATGGTGTTGTTCTAATGTTGAGATGTATTACGAAGTCAGATTTTTTCGTTTCTTGTCTCTGTATTTACGAAGGAAGGGTTACTTCGTTTTTTTTTTTTTACTTGACAAATGCATCCTTATTCATTAGTTTATAAGTATGTAATTATGTAATGATGTTGTGGGGGCGGTAAATGTTCATGTGACCTGACTCGATAAGAATACATGGCGAGATGTGAATAACAGGGGGTGAATGAGATTCAATGACAGATTCATTTGCGGGAACAGCAGAAATTTATAAAGCGCTTGCAGATAAGACGCGACTGCACATTCTGGCATTACTTGCACAGGATGAGTTCTGTGTCTGTGAGTTGGTTTCGATTTTTGACATGTCACAGCCGAGTATTTCACAACATTTACGTAGATTAAGGCAGACGGGACTAATCAAAGAAAGGAAAACGGCACAATGGGTTTATTACACACTGGATGGCGCTGCGTTTCCCCTGATCCACTCCATTGTGAACTCTTTACCGGACGTTGCAGACGAACTTGAAAAACTAAAAACACTGGGATTGCGAGTGCAATGTGATTTGTAGAGTACATGGGGAGCGTGGACATGGTATATCTTGCGTTTGGGATTTTTCTAGTAACATTACTCTTTGTGATCTGGCAACCTAAAGGATTGTCGATTGGCTGGAGCGCTCTTGGCGGAGCGATCATTGCTTTGTTATTACGCGTCGTAACGCTACACAATGTATGGACTGTTACGGGAATTGTTTGGGATGCGACGCTCACGTTTGTCGCAATTATTATTACCTCGACGATCCTTGATAAAATCGGATTTTTTGAATGGGCGGCACTGAAGATGGCGCATGCCGCAAAAGGGGATGGGCATAAGGTCTTTTTATACGTCATCTTACTTGGAGCTATGGTTTCTGCTTTTTTTGCGAATGACGGAGCGGCGCTCATTTTAACGCCGATTGTACTAGAAAAAATCAAGTTACTTAAGTTTGACACGAAAAAAATGCTTCCCTTTATCATGGCGAGCGGCTTTATTGCAGATACGACGTCGTTACCGCTCATTGTAAGTAATCTAGTCAATATCGTATCAGCGGATTACTTTCACATTGGCTTTTTAAGCTACGCTGTGCATATGATCGTACCTGATCTTGTTTCGCTTCTTGCCAGTATGCTGGTGCTTTATTTGTATTTTCGGCGCGACATTCCGAAAACGTATGAGCCACATGATCTCCCGGAACCTTCTCACGCCATTGTTCATCAAGGACTTTTTCGATTATCTTGGCTAATTTTAGGCGTTCTGCTGGTCGGGTATATTTTCACTGAAATTTTGCACATTCCAGTCTCCTTTGTTGCAGGGGCGATAGCGGTGGTGTTTCTTATCGCGGGGCAAAAAGCAAAAGTTATTCGCCCGTGGGAGATTATTCGCGAGGCGCCGTGGGCAATTGTTGTGTTTTCAATTGGTATGTACGTGGTGGTCTATGGACTGCGCAATGTAGGACTTACAACTGTACTTGGACATGTGATCGGGCATGCTTCGCTCGGTGGACTCTATGCGGGAACACTTGCTACAGGGTTTATTGCAGCCGTTTTATCAAGTGTGATGAACAACATGCCAACGGTTATGATTGACGCACTTGCGATTCACTCCACTCATGCCACGGGGGTGCTGCGCCAAGCGCTTGTCTACGCGAATATTATCGGGTGCGACTTAGGACCTAAAATGACACCAATTGGGTCATTAGCGACCTTGTTATGGTTGCACGTACTGCGCAAAAAAGGGGTTACCATCACGTGGAGCAGATATTTTAAAACAGGCGTGTTATTGACTATTCCTACGCTGTTTATTACGCTGTCCGGACTTTATCTCTGGATGACAATTGTAGGCTAATGAAAAGATCAACAAAGAAATGATAGGATGAATAAAGGGGTTAATGTAGATGACAAAACCAATTATCTATTTTTTGTGTACAGGTAATTCGTGCCGTAGTCAAATAGCGGAAGGGTTCGGGAAGCTCTATGCAGGTGATCGGGCAGAAGTTTATAGCGCAGGGATTGAAGCGCATGGTTTGAATCAGAGGGCAGTGGCAACGATGCAGGAAGTGGGGATTGATATTTCCTCTCACACATCGAAATTCATTGACTCAGAGCTTTTGGATCGGGTGGACTATGTGATCACACTATGTGGAGATGCAAATGATCGGTGTCCGATGACCCCCCCTCATGTGAAGCGTCTACATTGGGGGTTTGAAGATCCAGCTCGTGCGACAGGAACAGAAGAAGAAATACAGGCTAAGTTTCGTGAAGTGCGTGATGCAATACGCGAGCGTATTGAAGAATTCTTTACAAAATGATAATGGACAAAACCAGAAGTATACAGTGGTTTTATAGGTCTAATTGAATTGATTGGATGATAAAAATGGCGCGCACTCATTTGAGTGCGCGCCATTTTTGGAGATGAGTACATCTCCTAGTAGAGCCTGTTCAAAAAGGGTTGAGGTAAGATGCAAGCAGGGGTTTGGTGAAGTCTGGACATGCGCGCGGAGTGTACGATAGGTGGTACATGAGCACGCATGTCCAGCACAAGTCGAAGCCCTGCGCCGCAGAG
>JAKACV010000010.1 GCA_021821085.1 Bacillota bacterium
GCGGATTTGTTGCGGATTTTGGGATGTTTTTTCAGCGGATTCCGATGTGGAATTTCCAATTCTCAACACTGTGCAGGCAAAGCTGCTACGTCAGCAGTGGAGGAAATGACAAAAACCCTAAGGTGAAAATCCCTTAAGGAATCAATAGAAATTGAATGCCGAGAGGCTATTTTCTAAAAAGGGAGGAGCCATGCAACGAGCCCAAGCGTATAAAGTCATTAACGATGCATCGCGTGCCATTGGCATTACAGATCGGATCGGCACCCATACGCTGCGCAAGACGTTTGCGTATCATGCGTACATGTCGGGTACGGACATTACACGTTTGCAAAAGTTGCTGAATCATTCGTCCCCATCGATCACACTCGCGTACATCGGGATTACACAACAGGAACTGGACAATGTGTATCTGAGTTTCGAATTGTAGTATATTTGTAGTATATATTAATGGAAGAAAGTCGGTTCGGGAAGGTGAGGGTAAAAAATGAATGGAGAGAATCAACGAAAAAAGATTCTGGAAAAAGTTCGCCATCTCGTGACAACCACCATGAAAGAATTCCCTTGTAAGATCTATCTTTTCGGATCATTTGCACGAGGGGAAGAACAATTGTCCTCTGATATTGACATTGCGATTGAAAGACCCGCTGCAGTCCCCACAAAGTTATTCTTAGATGTAAAACAGCAACTCGAAGAATCTACGATTCCCTATCGTGTAGACGTGGTCGATTTATATGACGCTTCCGAAACATTAAAAACAGAGATACACAAGGTGGGTATTGAGTGGATCGTTTCACACTAGCATTTGATCGTGCAAGTCAAGTGTTGATCACGCTTCAAAAAGCACTACAATTAAGCGAAGTCTCTGATCTTGAAAGAGATGGGGCCATTCAACGGTTTGAGTACACATTTGAAGCACTGTGGAAAGCAGGACGTCATTTTTTGAGAGAATACGCAGGTTTAGATGTTGCGTCTCCAAAAGAAGTCATTCGCTCTTGCCGTGAAGTGGGTCTACTTACCTTAGATGAAACCAAACATGCTTTGGAAATGGCGCAAGATCGCAATTTGACAAGTCATACGTATGATCCCACTATCGCGGAAGATATCTTTAAACGTCTTGGGGGCCGTGCACTACTTATGGAGAAATGGCTTAACCAAATGAAAGATAAAACTCTAAAATAAGGGGATTTTCATGCCAAAACCTGAATCGGATCGTACAAAGCCATATACCTATGCGGATTATGTTACTTGGGATGACTCAAACCGATGGGAGTTAATCGATGGAATCCCCTATTTGTTAGCCAGTCCAACTGCAGAGCATCAGGAAATCATCATGCAGTTATCCATTGCAATTGGCAGATATGTAAGGGAGAACGGATGTCGCGCCTATAGTGCACCGATGGATCTTGTGTTCGAGGAACACGATCAAACAGCAACCGTTGTGCAGCCTGATCTATTTGTGATGTGTGGTTCCTATGGTCGAGATCAACGAATTGTCGGTGTTCCTGTTCTCGTCATTGAAGTTTTATCTCCTTCCACTGCGAGTCATGATTTTGTCCGCAAAATGAATCTCTATAAACAAACTGGTGTAAAGGAGTATTGGATTGTCGATCCAGCAATAAAAAGCGTGTATGTATATGAACATGATGGAAATGATCTCAGATGGCGTTCTGAGCATCAAACAGGAAACATCAGTCCAACCATGTTTCCTGATCTAGCGATTGAACTACAGCTATTGTTCTCTGAAATGAGGTAAGTCGTTTCACCTTACCACGAATAAGAAAATCACCCTACCGAAACCAGACTCTGGTTGTACGAAACGATACACTTATTTTACTAAAAATAGAATCCACAGAAGGAGGATGGCCATGGCGAAGTTCACCTTTAAAGAGCTCAGCCAACATAGACCTAATAAGTTACTCCTTTCAGAACGTTTTTCGCGCGAGAAACGTATTCGCAGAAAACCTCGAAATCCAATTGAAAGTGACATACTGCATAAACGTATCGTGGAACGAGTCGCTGAGGAAGAGAAGAAAGGGAGGTTAACGTTTGCTAATGGAAGAATCCACATCAAACTCAAGTGAGCAGCTAATCTCGTTTACCCGTCAGCAACTGCATCTTCTCTCCCAGAAACCTCTATCATTTGAACGTAATTTTGAGGCAATCGGCTATATAACAGCGTGTCTTCGCCATGCAGGTATTCAACCCATCGTAGTTGGCGGACAGGCGGTGGAGTTATACACGTTTAGTAATTACACTACAGTTGATGTGGATTTCGTGTTAAATGGCTATGAAATGGCCGGAAACATATTCGAGTCCATTGGTTTTATTCCAAAAGGAGCCGGACAGAGACACTGGTATCACCCGGAATTAGATTTGCCTATTGAAATTCCCGATTCGGTTCTTTTCGGTTCAACGGAAAAGGTGAATGAGATCTCGATAAATGATGTTTCAGTTTTTGTTATTGGCATTGAAGATTTGATATTAGATCGCCTAAGAGCTGGAGTTCATTGGAATTCTAATTCGGATAGGGAGTTGGCAGAATATCTACTTGATGCGTATAACGGAAAATTGGATATTGACTACATGGATAAACAGGCATCATCAATAGAAAATCAAGTATTGGATGCATGGAGCCAATTAAAAAGCAAATACAATGTAAAATGAACCTTTTTCGATGTGGCCACTGAAGCCTCGCGAGAGGGCACGGCATGCGCTTCACTTGCGTGCACCGGATGCCGTGCCCTCTCGCGAGGCCGTGCAAATACGTTACGCACATACCGCACCCACTCTCTTAGTCATCCACAGTCATGCAAAATTGGCCCCCCCTCGTGATGGTGCCTGAGGATATCTTTCATTCGTTTACATATCCTCATTCTCTACGAGACGCTGCGCACAAGGCTAGCCCACACCGCATCTGCATCTTCCCCTGCCCGCGAATTGTGTGCACCTCAAATCCAAATGACACGTCTAAACGACTATTGACTCGCTCGATGGCCGTTCGCCTTTTATAGGCTCGCTTCCACTTGTAACTCGCTCGCTCGATCGGCGTAAAAATTCGTCTGTCTACATTCATCGGCACGCGTAGCCCACTGGCCAAAAGACACTGCGATTGTCCCGCGCAGAGAATCCCAACCTGTTTAGCCGGACACAGTTTCTTAAGCGTTCCACGATCTTTTTCAAATTCTCCGCAAGCCATCTCGCGTCGCACGTTCGTCTCCGGACAATAGCAGTAGACAGCCCCCGTCTGATCGTACACGGCGTTTGTCTGTCCAGGCAACAGGCGCGTTTCGTCCGGGTCTTTCCACATCCTACGCAGGTCGATGATGGGCTTAATCCCGTATGCATCCCACAATCTTGTAATCAGTTTGCCGTCGTCATACCCTTTGTCCTGGAATTGTCAAATTTAGTTTAGTCCCGAAACTCGTAATTCAGGTCAATGGCTACGCCTAGGGATTGTGGGTGAAGTCAAGGGAAAGGTGGAGATTTTCCAGACGTTCTTTTCTGGAAAATACGGCCTGACCTTGACGAGCGAATCCCTAAACAAAATGAGAAAAAATCTTGCGACAGATGTTGGGAGCAAGGCCTTAGCTACCCGCTTTTTATACTACCTTGGATAGCTGGTCTCGCTCATACTGACGACGTTTCATCAAAGGTGGATAACCATCGTTTGTTGTGTAAATTCGTTTCCGGTTATAGTGAATTTCGATAAACCGGAAAACCATGCTTTTGACCACCTCCATCTTCAATGTTTCTGTTTTGACCTTGTAAATGCACTCTTTTTTCAGCGTGGCAAAAAAGGACTCCATTCTGGCGTTTGGTATTAAGTCAATATGGTGAACACCCCGAACAAAGAATACCAAAATAGTCTGATACATTGTTGTTTTATGCTAGCTAGCCTTCTTGTTCACCTTTTTGAAATACACCGATTGGAATTTAACAGGAGTCCTATATCCAATCGACGAATGAATTCGCAAACGGTTGTACCAAATCTCGATGTACTCCCAGATGTCTCTATGCGCCCGTTTGCGCGTTTTGTACGTCTCTACATGTATGAGCTCACGTTTAATGACGCTGTGAAATGATTCAATGCAAGCGTTGTCGTAACAGTTGCCCTTGCGACTCATGCTGCCTTTCATCTTGTGCTTTTTCAGCCTTGCTTGGTACTCATTGGACGCATACTGGCTGCCTCGATCCGAATGATGCAACACGCCATCAGCTGGTTTTTCCCGCTTGTACGCGTCGTCTAATGCGCTAATCACGAGTTCCTTGGTCATGCGTGAGTCGGCTTTCCATCCAACAATTTTTCGTGTGTATAAATCCATGATACTCGCGACGTAGAGCCATCCTTCTGCGGTCCAGACATAGGTAATATCCGACATCCACACCTGGTTTGGTCGCTCGGCCGTAAACGTCTGATTTAGCACGTTGTCATCCACAGACTGATTGTGTTTGGAATGGGTTGTTGCCTTATATTTGCGGACTGTGCGGCTCTTCAGTCCATTCTCCCGCATGATACGAGCCACTGTTTTCTGCCCAACACGTACGCCCTCGTCTCGCAACACCCGCATAATCTTTGGACTCCCGTATAAACGCCGAGAGGACAGAAAGATTTGATGAATACGTCGGGTGAGATTCATTCGACGCTGTTTACGCTCGCTAGTAGGGCGCTTAACCCATGCATAGTACCCGCTTCGATAGACTTCAAGCACTTTGCACATCCTCTGAACCGAATAGTCGAAGCGGTGATCATAGATGAATTGATACCTTACTTCCGGTCTGGGCTTACGATGCGCAGCGCCTTTTTTAAAATCTCTAGTTCCTCTTTCAACTCACGATTTTCCCGCTCCAAATCCCGCGTTGCTTGCGCATCTGGCTTCATATAACCAGATCCAACAAACGGGTGCTTCGGGTCGTTTTTATACTGCGCTATCCAGCCGTATAAGGTTTTCTCGGACATGCCTAAGTCCCGTGCAACCTGCGAGGCAACCCGACCCTCCTCCAAAATCATTTTCACCGTATTCAATTTAAATTCCGTGCTGTGCCTAGTTGGCTTTGTCATCATAAACACCTCGAATCGATTTACTTATTTTCACACTCTCGATTCGCTGTGTCCACCATTAGAGCCTAACATCAATCAGTTGAATTTACCCTTCGCAGTCAGCGAAAAGCGAGTGCAACGTATCATGAAAAGTCTGGGATTGAGGTCTGTCGTGATCAAAAAATACAGACCTTATAAAGCAGACGCCGTGTATAACGAGGGCGAAAATTGACTCAAGCGCGATTTCTCTACCACTAAGAAAAACGAAAAATAGGTTAGCGATATCATGTATTTACACACTGTAGCGAATGGGTGGACTTACTTAGCATCCAGTATGGATTTAGCCACAAACAAGATTATCGGATGGAATTATAGTAAAATAATGGATAAAACCTGTGTACTATCCGCTCTCAATCAGGCAGTCACGACCCAGAGACCGGAACGTGGGGTAATCCTCCACTCAGACCGAGGGAGTCAGTATACAAGTCATGAGTACCGAGAGAAACTGCTTAGTCTCGGCATCCGTCAATCGTTTTCATCCAAAGGGTACCCATACGACAACGCACCTATCGAAAGCTTTCATGCTATCTTGAAAAAAGAGATGGTCTACAGAACCGTACTTACATCTTACGAAGACGCAAATCCACAGTTATTTCAATACATTGAGGGCCGATATAATCGTAACAGAATTCATTCAGCTATTCAGTACAAAACGCCTCAACAAATGGAAGATTTACTATCTACAAGTCGTCGCCTAAATAGTTCTTCTTTTTGTGTCTAGCACCTTGACAGAAGTCCATATAGCTGCACTGAAGGAGACCGTGGCGCAGGAGACTGGCGATCCACTCCGCATCCTTGACATCCGTCTTGCGACCCGGCACATTCTTCATGTGCTTGGCGTTGACCACAAGGATCTGTACGTCATAACTCCATGAGGTTGTAGATGGGCTTCCAGAAGGAAGTCGTGCTCGCCATGGCTACATGGGTGCACCCCAGGGACGTGATCCATTCCGCCATGGCGATGAGGTCGTCGGTCATGGCGTCAAACGTACGAACTTCCTTCCCTTTCGGCGTGATCGCACAGGCGACCACCGTCTTCTTGTGCACATCATCAATACCACAGCACCGTGCGTGCACGATGTCCATACACTCGCATCCTTGCGACTGGATTGAGGCTGGTGCAACGACCACCCCGATCATTCTATCTCGCGTGCTTCCCTCATGGAGGGAGCAACATACAGTGGTGCACCTAGTCGATGAAGTCAGTCTATTGCTCGGGCTCAAGGCACCAAGAAACTTCGACCTACCTCGCCAACCACAACTCTTTATTCGATACGACCCCATTTTCATCCTGCCGATGGTGGCGCGTCCGCGCCATGGGGGTCTATTGGGTAATGACGTAGTCGATTACGAAGTTGATAAAAATTGACGTCATTGCTAGCGCACCACTCGGACACACTTCGACCACTGGCACGATATGCGGCGATGTGTGCTGCCCATTCACTTCGTGTCTGGGATTGAGTTGTTGCCAATCGAATCACTCTCCTCAATATTGCTAAGAAGATTATCTCGGTTGGAGCGCGCTGTTGCTAGGTGGAGATTATTTGACGTTTACATAAAAGGAAGCATTTTTTTCGCGTCAAACCTAAGTAACTTAATTTTTTCTAGAACAATCGGTGTTAAAATGAGCGCTGCACCGTCATTCGCAAAAAGGGCAGACACCATGGTACCAAGCAAGATGACGTAAAGAAAGACCTTGTGCCCATCCCCTTTTGCTGCGTGCGCCATCTTCAGTGCAGACCATTCAAAAAAACCGATCTTATCCAGAATCGTTGAGGTAACAATAATGGCTACAAACGTAAGCGTAGCATCCCAAACAATTCCCGTAACGGTCCATACATTGTCGAGTGTTACGACGCGTAATAACAAAGCGATGATGGCTCCACCAAGTGCGCTCCAGCCAATTGATAATCCTTTAGGTTGCCAGAGCACAAAGAGTAAAGTCACCAAAAATAGCCGAATGCAAGATATGCCATATTTCCGCTCCCCATTTGCCCTATGCATCACACTGTATGCGCAGGCCCTTTGTTTTTAGCTGTTCAACTTCGTGTGAAACATCGGGCAAAGAGTGCACAATGGAATGGATTAACGGGAAGGCATTTCCATCTAGCGCGTAGTAGACCCATTGCGCTGTTTTACGCTCTTTAATTAGTCCCGCCTGCCGTAGTTTACGTAAATGTTGTGAAACACTTGGTTGTGACATGCAAAAAATCGAAACCAACTCACAGACACAGAATTCATCCTGTGCAAGTAATGCCAGAATGTGCAATCGCGTTTTGTCTGCCAGAGCTTTATAGACATCTGCCATTTCTGAAAATGAATCAGCCATGATACATGATTCACCACCTTAAAGAACCTGTTTATAGACCACGTCCGCTCTCGGTCCTTTGTTTTCATAAGGAACTTCTTGCCAAGCAAAACTGATTTCACGAGCAAAATAGTGATCCTCTGGCCGAGAAGGAAATAAATACGTGCGCAACCACTCATTTTGTAAATTCTTCACTTTAGATACTGCCTCAGCTAATGCAGCATCGGTCAGATTCGTTAGACTGGATTCCTGCTCCATCATGAATTTCGGGAAAAAGTTTTCTTCTTCAATGACCTCAACTGTTTTTCCCGAAGAAATCTGCTGAATGATGTACCATACCCCTTGTTGATTACGAACACGTGCCAAATCTCACCCGTCCACCCGTCAGATAGGCCCCTACGTCACCTAGACAGGGACTATTTCGCGAAAGAAACCTCAAGTCTGTACGATCAATAATCCCATTTGGGAAAACAACATGTACGGCTTGAGACATCGCATACATTCCTCTAAAAAGTCCATCACAAGGATGCCCATGAAAGCGAACGAGATCAATCCCCTGAATCGTCTTCGTTCTATCAGCATACCGCCCGTGACTAGACTCTGTGTCTCGAACATAAAATACGGGAAGATACTTTGCATGCTACGCTTCTTCAGTCCAGCACCATAATTCATCACTGTGTATGTCTGTCGTCAAGCCAACCACGTTCCCACATCAAGGGTAAACAGCAACATCTCTCTTAACAATAAAGGGATGCTGTGTGTACTTTAGAATGTCATCACCGTATATCCTTCACGGGCATAGCGTGAAAACGCATCTCGCGCAAACTCTAGCCTAATGCCATACTGATCAGCCATTTCACTCAATCCCCAGTTATCCACCTGGTTTGAGCAGGCGCCAACGAGAATCCCTGATGTTTTAAATTCAGTAAGAATTTGATCGACTTGAGGTGGCACTGATTTAAGTAACTTTACAGCTCCAGTGAAAAGGAACACTGCTACCGCATCAATTTGATTCTCTTCCTTTGCATCATAAATTCGCTTCGCAACGTGGAGTCCAGAGGTGACCTTATCCTTTTGATCCCATCCAGAGTTTATGACGATTGCCGCTTTTTAACTTATTGTACAACCTTATCCGTTTCAATCATCTGTACTGCAAATTCGCGCATGAGAGTCGTTCCAATCACTTCATCATCCTGAAGCGGTGCAATAGCGATAATTTGCGCTGGATGTTGTCGTTTTAGTGTATCAATATGGGCAAGCTGCAATGCTAGTCGTTTCCCAAATAGTCGACTACTTAATGCTTCTTGTGGAAGCACTTGGTTCACCACAATCGCCTGCGTAGGAATATTTGTGCGTAAAAGATCCATCATGGCCCGATCCATTTCTGCTATCGGCGTCGTTTCAGGAAGTGTCACAAAAAACATGCCTGTTTCTTCTGGATTTTGCAACGTTGAAATTGCGGTATGCATACGGGCCAATTGCACCTCATCAAGCGCTGCGGTTTCCGCTGTAAACGCATCCTTGTGCATAAGATCTGCTTCGTAGTCCCAAGAGAGTTGTAGCAAGCGAATCGTATGACCTGTCGGTGCTGTATCAAACACGGTGACGTCATACTCTTCTTGCAAGACATAGTCTAAAAACTCTTGAAAAACAGCAACCTCTTCCGTGCATGGTGAGTTCAATTCTTCACTCACACGCAGTACAGTTTCATCATCCCCAAACTGTCCACCCATAGACTGAATTACCTGCTGTTTATACGCTTCAAATGCGACCTTTGGATCAATTCGGACAAGCCACAAATTGGAATTTCCATACTGTGCCGGCGTTGATGTCACAGGCACACCGAACAAATTGCCTGTATGCGCTGCAGGATCGGTTGTCACGAGCAGAGTTTTAAACCCTTGATCCGCCGTATAGATTGCTGTAGTACAGGCGACCGTTGTTTTCCCTACCCCGCCCTTCCCTGCAAAAAAAAGACGTCGATGCTTCGTTTGCTTTGGGATGAGTACATCCCGTGGGAGTTTCTCATAAAGAAATGGCATCTTGTAAGTCCTCCCCTACCTTCTGTAACATCGCAATTCCCTTCACTTCATTTGGATAGAGCGGCATGTGTCCGATCGCTCCTTGAAAGCGGTGCGCGATCTCTGCGATCAACGGCTGTTGTTTGTTCCAGCGCCGCATCGAATAAGGATGGGTGCGCTCATCTTCCGGGATGACTCCATTGACAATGACCGCCTGATTGAGGATTGAAAGTTTTTGCAGTTCCTCGGACGATCGCATCATTTCATCCATCGACAAAGAAGCAGGCTGTGTCACAAAAATAAATGTGGTCCGCGTTGGATTTTGCAATGCACTGACTGCACGATCATACTCCGCTTTCGATGCCATCAGAGAATCGGCACTACCTATACACGTCTGCCCGCTTCCTTTGGCACTTTCTTCGATGTGCAAACTCCAACTCCCAGGTAATTCAAGCAAGCGCAACGTATGACCTGTCGGAGCTGTATCAAATACCACCCAGTCATATTGGGGTTCATTCATGCGTGCAATAAATTGATCAAACGTTGCGATTTCTTCCGTGCAGGGTCCGCTCATCTTTTCTTCGACAGATCGGATAACGTCTGGTGGAAAGAGATCCACCAGCGGAGCGATCGCACGATCTTTATAAGCTTGTAGCGATGCTTGCGGATTAATTTCTTGAATCCATAAACGGGGTACTCCTGGCACTTCGCTTGCTTCAGATCCAACTGATTGTTCAAAAACATCGCCTAGATTCGAGGCAGGATCCGTGGTGACGAGCAAAGTTGTCTCGCCACGTTTCGCAAGCATGAGCGCCGTTGCAGAAGACAGCGAGGTTTTGCCCACGCCTCCTTTACCTGAGAAAAAAACGAACTTTGTCATGTGTTAAGACTCCTTTACTGCAAGCACTTCATCGAGTGTAGGATAATGTTGCTGACTGCGTATTTCACCATCTACCGTCACAATGGGAAGACATTGCATACCTTGTTGTAGCATCAGTTGATAAATTTGTGTGTTCGCTGTAAAAGCACTCGAGTCTCGGCTCAACATATGTCGCACCACCGTATGTCCATTAGCCTTTAACGTCTCTACCATTTCTCCTACGCGGATCAACTCTGGATCGGGCGAAGTTCCACACACGCCTGTAGAACAGCACATCTCTGGATCAAAAAATTCAATGACCATTTGTCAGCCACCTCTCTACTCATCCTCGTCGCGTTAAATGCAATTAAATTAACATTTCCCGGAGCCACAACCACACGATGATCCTGTGGTTTCCACCATGTTTAGCTCCGTTGGTGACTTACGGCTTAAACTGATCGCCAATTCATCAACTGCCATCGTAGTCGTTAGCTTCATGTTGCGTACTATATTAAGCACCTCTTGCACCTCTTGCTCAGTGGCTCCCAATTCTTTTGCGAGTGGCATGTGTTTCTCAAGACAAGATTCACAACTCATCGCCAAAGCAACCGCCACGCGAATCAATTCTTTCATTACATCATTCATAAAAAATCCTCCTTATTAATCGTTATATAACTTAATAACTATATAATAATTTAACAGCAATGTATTTGTCAAGCTAAAAAATTGCCGTAGGGGTTACTTGGTATTAAGTCAAGATTATTGTGTTTTGATTCTATTTTTTTGTGTTAATAAAAATCCTTTAGTGACGCGGAAAAACGGATGATTGCCTGGAATATGGTTTCCATCCATTTTTGCTTTTGTGGGTGAATTGTGGGTGAATGTGATTATTGGGTGTCGGTGAACATGTGGGCCAGTGCTTCAACGGCGGGGGCCTGCATGTTAGGCAATAGATGAGAATATGTGTCCAGTGTGATGGTGATGGAACTGTGTCCGAGTCTTTCGGCCACAATTTCCGGTGATATATTCGATTTCAATAATTGTGTAGCGCAGGTGTGTCTCAAATCGTATAATCATATTTCTTTCGGCAATCCCGCTTCGGTTAGGGTGGGTTTGAAGTGGAGGTGAACTGTGCTGTGTTCGTTAAGAGGGTTCCCGTTTTTTGAAGCAAAAACGAATCCGTGATCGGTGCACGTGTCTTTGTGTGCGGCGATCCATGCGGCTTGTGTGGTGTGGTGTTGGTTGAGTAGGGCCGCTGTGTGTTGTGTGATCTCAATGGTCCGGCGGCTGTTGGAGGTTTTTGGTTCTTTGGTTTGTCATTTTCCCGTTGTGCGTTCGAGGGAACGTTGAATCCGGACGGTTCGCATATCGTTTTCAAAGTCTGACCACAATAAACCCAGCGCTTCTCCCGGTCTGCACCCGGAATCGAGCATAAATACAAACAGCGGGTAATATATCCCGCTCCTTACCTGTGCTGTGATAAGAAAGGATTTAATTTCGTTCGTGTCCATCGCGCGAGCCTTTTTGCTTTTGACTCTTGGACTTGATACGTCGTCCATTGGGTTTTGGGCAATTAGCCCTTTGGCGACGGCGCGTTTTAGTGCTGATTTTAATACTACGTGTACATACTGTGCGCTTCTGGCTCCGTTTTCTTCTTTGATATTGCTGATCAGTTTTTGAAAGGAATGGCTATCATTTTGCAATTTATGTAGCGGTTGACTTCCTAGAACCGGGTACACCTTCGAGGAAAGTTGGAACGTGTAATCCCGCAATGTCCGGTCCTGAACCGTTTGTTTTGCCCAGACTTCGAGCCATTCTTCGAGCCAGCTTTGTAGTGACTGCTGCGAAAGATTGATCAAGCCTCCGCCATTTCGTTTCATTTCAATGCGTTTTGCTTCCAACTCCGCTTGTTTTTTGCTACCAACCACGTTGTAAGATATGTACCGCTTTTTCCCGCTCTCATCTAGTCCGTCATAAATTCGGATCAACCACGTTGGTCTCCGGTAGTTTCAAAATGGGTGCTGTCAAAATGGGTGCTTGATGTCCGCTAATGGTTCGGTTAATATAAAAATATCATGTCCGCTAATGTAAGCCAAGATTCGGAGGCATTACTGATGAGAGAGAGAACCGGGATTTCGGAACAAGGAGCGCAGACGATTCAGGACTTTATTCAAGCTCTCACCACCCACGAAGATTTAAATCCTAAAACCCTAAAGGAATACGCAAGTGACCTGAAACATTTTATCGGTTGGTTTGAATCAACTGACCATCAGGAGGAAGAAGTGATTTTTCGAATTGAAGATGTGGCTACCCCAACATTAACACGATATCGGGAAGCCATGCAAAAAGCGATGGAATTAAAACCAGCCACCATCAACAGACGGATGATTACGCTAAAACGATATTTTGAGTGGGCCGTATCTGAATCCAAGATTCGCCGTGATCCTTCGAAGCCGGTCAAATTGGTCCCGGAAGAAAAGGTAAGCCCTCGACAGATGACGGATAAGGAAGAAGCGGCATTGATTGCCGCGGTTGAACACGGTGGCTCCCTCCGGGATCAGACAATTCTTGTTGTAATGTTTCATACCGGGTTAAGAACGATGGAGGTTTGCGACCTTGCCCCTGGTGATGTTCAAATTGGAAAACGCAGTGATCAACTTACGGTGCGATCAGGCAAACGAAATAAACAGCGGGAAGTACCTTTGAACGCTACGTGCAGATCTGCTTTAGAAAAATACCTGGCAGTCAGCCATCCGGATGGTCCTTATTTATTTCCCTCAGAAAGAACCGGTGATCGACTGACCGAACGGGCTTTACGGCACTTGATTAAAAAATACATGAAAGCCGCTCGTCTCGAAGGTTTAAGCGCTCACGATCTGCGGCACCGGTTTGGATACGTGATGGCCGACAACACGCCACTACACCGATTAGCACAAATCATGGGACATGACAGCCTGGATACGACGATGATTTACGTTAAGGCGACCCGTGCGGATCTGCAATCAGAAGTCGAAAAAATAGCATGGCAATGAGGTGATAAACAGTAATGTACGCGAGAGTAAGGGAACTGCTAACTCCAGAGGAACGGTTGCAATATTTGCAGATACCGCCCGATCTTGGTGAATGGGAATTGGGTACCTACTTCACCCTTACCCAGCATGATCTTGAAATCATTCAACAACGGCGAAGAGATCATAACCGGCTCGGTTTTGCCGTCCAGCTATGTGTACTTCGATATCTGGGCTGGACATTTTCTGACGTGAAAGAAGTGCCGGTTCAAATTATTCGTTATCTCGCTAAACAAATCAACGTTGATCCGGAATCTTTTGCATCATACGGCGACCGTGAAGCCACGAAATATGAGCATTTGGATGAGATAAGAAAAGAATATGGATATCAGAATTTTACCTCGGGCGAGTATCGTTCCCTGTGTAAGAATCTGTTTCCTCATGCGATGGCAAATGGGAATCCGTTGCACTTAATCCGGCTTGCGTTGGAGGACCTGAGAAAACGTAGAATCATGCTTCCTTCGATGGCCACGATTGAACGAGCAGTCTGGGAAACGCGCAAACGAACAGAGGAGAAAATATTCAAACTGCTCAGTGTCTCCCTAACAGAAACGCAGATTACCAAGCTGGATCAAATCTTGACCACAATGCCAGAAAGTAACAGAACCTATTTGGCGTGGTTAAGGGAAATCCCCGGTACTAGTTCGCCGGAATCTTTCTTGAAGGTTATTGAAAAACTCGAATACATACGCAGACTGCATCTACAGGTCGATACGAAAGATATTCATCCGAATCGACTGCGGCAACTTTCTAAAATCGGTTCCCGTTATGAATCTCACTCCTTTCGCCGGTTTGATGATCCGAAAAAGTACGCGATTTTGGTTGCGTACCTTTTAGAACTTATTCAAGATTTAACGGACCAGGCTTTCGAAATTCACGACAGGCAGATCATGGTACTGCTCTCCAAAGGGAAAAAAGCCCAAGAGGAAATGCAAAAGCAAAACGGTAAATCGATCAATGAAAAGATTGTTCACTTTGCCGATCTTGGAGCCGCCTTAATTAAAGCCCATAGCGAAGGGATAGATCCGTTTGTCGCACTTGAAGCTGTCATGCCGTGGGACAAGCTCGTCGCATCCGTGGAGGAAGCGAAACGACTGGCCCGCCCTGTCGATTACGATTATTTGGACTTACTTGAAAAGAAGTTCTATGTGCTCCGGAAATATACGCCAACCTTGTTAAACTCGCTGGAATTTCGCTCAACCAAGTCAGCAGAACCTCTAATGAATGCGATCGATGTTATTAAAGACATGAATGAAACAGGAAAGCGAAAAGTTCCAGAAGACGCACCACTGGATTTCATTTCAACCCGTTGGCAAAAGCACGTTTACGACGATGACGGAATGATCAACCGCCATTATTACGAAATGGCTGTTTTGACAGAGTTGCGCAATTACTGTCCGCTCCGGAGACGTATCCATTGTTGGAAGCCGCCAGCATAAAGATTTCGAAGAATATCTCGCACCCAAAGAGGAATGGGATCACATTGAACCAAACACTACAAAACTGGCTGTCAGTTTATCCGCAGAGGAGTATCTTGAGGAACAAACAACCTCGCTTTTACAAAGATTAAACTGGGTTTCGGATCATATTGATGAATTGGATGGTGTAAGCGTAGAAAACGGGAAATTACACATTGAGCGGTTGGAAAAAGACGTTCCAGACGAATCAAGGGATTTCAGTCTTTCCCTCTATGAACTGCTCCCGCGAATCAAATTAACGGACCTGCTCATGGAAGTAGCCAACTGGACAAACTTTCATGAACAATTTATTCACGCCTCCAGTAACCGCCCTCCAAATGAGGAAGAAACGTCAATCCTAATGGCCACGCTCATGGCAATGGGAACGAATATCGGACTTACAAAAATGGCTGAAGCCACGCCGGGCATTTCATATCGGCAGATGGCCAACAATACTGCGCAGTGGCGGCTATACGAAGATGCGATGAATAAAGCTCAGGCCGTTCTAGTAAATTTCCATCATCAGTTGGCTCTTCCGTCTTATTGGGGTGATGGCACTACGTCATCATCCGATGGAATGCGTATGCAGATCAGCGTTTCTGCGCTTCACGCCGATGCGAATCCTCACTATGGAACCGGGAAAGGCGCCACGATTTATCGCTTCGTGAGTGATCAGTTTTCTACGTTTTACGCAAAAGTAATCAATACCAACGCTCGGGACGCCGTGCATGTCATTGATGGACTACTGCATCATGAAACGGATCTGACCATTGAGGAACATTATACAGATACCGCCGGATACACGGATCAAGTCTTTGGATTAACACATGTACTCGGATTCCGCTTTGCGCCACGGTTGCGCGACTTGGCTGACTCTAAACTGTATACCATTGGAAAACCTGTTGACTTACCTAAGTTGGAGAAATTGTTACGAGGACAGATCAATATAAAGACCATACGGGAGAACTACGATGATGTGCTCCGGTTGGCTCACTCTATTCGAGAAGGTACGGTTTCTGCATCGCTTATTATGGGGAAACTCGGCTCCTACGCAAGACAAAACAGTTTGGCCACTGCGCTCCGGAAAATGGGGAGAATCGAAAAAACGATCTTCATCCTGGATTACCTTTCAAGCGAAGCACTGCGGCGAAGAATCCACCGGGGGTTAAATAAAGGGGAAGCCATGAACGAACTGGTCAGACGATTTTTTTCGGAAAACACGGAGAATTGCGAGAACGTGCTCTTCAAGATCAGCTCCAGCGGGCCAGCGCATTGAACATCATCATTAATGCGATTAGTGTATGGAATACCGTTTATCTTCAGCAAGCAACAGAACATCGAAAGCAACAAGGTAGGCTTCAGGAAGAACTTCTAAATCACATTTCACCTCTCGGGTGGGAGCATATCAATTTCTTAGGCGAATACAAATTCGATTTCAGGCAAAATACGTCTCTAAATTCATTGAGACCTCTTATACAACAGGAAGTCGAGTGATCGAAGATTCAGGAATCGGCTTAGAGTAAAGAAAATCTGTTTTTCGCATCCAGAAAATGTCTTGGCGTATATTTTCGTTAAAATGTTGGCAGGACCCCAACATCGAAAAGAGGACCCGTACTCCAGATAATGGAACGCGAGTCCTCTTTTGTCACATCTTTTGTAGCCGGTCCGTTGAAACCACACGTTTTTCAGTGGCCTCTCGCTGTGGCACGGTGGTTTCTCACTTCCCAATACACGGATTCTAGAGACGACCACATTTGGGTGCGTTTTCAACCGAAAGTTTGGAGCGGTTTCTATGGATGAATTGGTATCTTATTTTCGGTCGTTGGTGAAGATGCGCATAGCTTTTTTAAAAATTGCAACCTCCTCTCGCAGATCACGGTTTTCCCGTTCAAGATCCCGTAAGACCTTCGCTTCCGGCTTCAGGTTCCCGCTCCCAACGAACGGGGTGGAAGGATCCTCTTTGTATTTCGCTATCCAGCCATACAACGTCTTTTGGGATATGCCAAGCTCCCGAGCGACCTGGCTCGCTGGCTTCTCACTCTCCACAGCCAATTGAACTGCATGACTTTAAATTCGTTGTTATACTTTTGTGTCATGTGGCTCACCTCGAATGACCTTATTCTTACATTCCCGATTCGTTGTATCCACTATTTCAGCCTAACACCAAAAGCAAATTGAATGGCTAAGTGAACAGCCTCTGTAGTCAATTCTTGACCATTGTACTGCTCATCACAGAAATATCCATTGTACAACTTTCCCACACCCCGCGAACGACGTTGCTTACATTGACTCGTCCAATGAGCTGATCATTACGGTTGAAGAAAATACCAAATCCGTATCCAGAACCGTTTTCCCAGTTCTGGCGAACCTTCTCCAAGACTTTCCGTTGCCCATTTAACGTGTAATGTGCATCAGGTGTGAGAGGTGCAAAAGTTTGCACAAACTCTCGATTCCTCAATCATAATTTCAATAGAGGTTGTTCAAAAAGGGTCGAGAACTCTGCGGCGCAGGGCTTCGGCTTGTGCTGGACATGCGTGCTCATGTACCACCTATCGTACACTCCGCGCGCATGTCCAGACTTCACCAAACCCCTGCTTGCATCTTACCTCAACCCTTTTTGAACAGGCTCCAATAGTGAATTAAGGTCGTCAATTTCCAATCCCCGAATATAAATGCGTTTTGAGTCTAGTCTCATGGTATCACCTCAATTAAATATTCTTGTGCACTCCTTTTTCAAGAGAGTGAGAAGAAAATCTCACCGTATGTTAATGGAAATTCGGCTAGATGAGTATAGTTCCGGTCATCATTGTCTTGCCTGTACCTCCAACCTTAACCCTGATACCGTTTTTTCCTTGGTACACTTGAGTCTCGATTATACAAGGCATAGAATTTATTACCCCTTGTTCAGCTTGTATTACTAGTTCATTTTTGCTATTTCCAAGTATATGAAACAAATAAGCACCAAGGGCTGCATTGCCAACCCCACATCCTGGATCTTCAATGCCTTCTCGTGGACAAATGTTTCTGGTATGTACATCGTATTTATTGTTGTATACATTAAATGTGAATAGCTGTGCTTCCTTAACACCTATCTTGGAACACAACTGCTGTAAGGATATAATATTTCTCTTAGCTTTCATAAGAACATCTAGCGATACGACAGGAACAATTAAATGGCCTAACCCAGTATCTACTGGCAGAATCGGATAGTCGGATAGAATGTCCTTTTCTTCTAATCCGAATACATGTGCAACTGTAAAACGATTGCTTATCATTGGATGAAATATTGGCGACACTGATTCTATAAAGAATGTTCCATCTACCCCATTGATATTGACGTGACGATTTCCAGATTTCGTTTTTAGTGTGCATTCCGTTTTGCATGTGTCTAGTTGACCTGAAGTGCTCAATGCAACAAGGGCTGCAACTGTGGGATGTATAGCCAGAGAGACCTCTTCCGTTGGAGTAAAATATCTCAGTTCAAAATCAAAATCAGCATTAGTGTAAGCATTCAAAACAAATACTGTTTCTACGAGATTAAATTGTCGTGCAACTCTCAACATCATCTCGTCATTCAAAGTATTTGCATTTAGAATAACTGCCGCTGGATTCCCCTCAAAAGCATTGTTAGTAAAGCTATTAACAACGGAAAAAGATAGTTCCCCCACGCATCAAAACCTCCTGATTTGCGAAGCGATAGTTCAATAACTCGTTTTAACTTCACTTTGGTCATGCAGTGAGATTACACAGATCTTCATCCCTCATCTGTACCTTCCCACACACACTCGAGAATCTTCCTACCATCCGACCGGTCAGGTTGCATCAGGAGGGCGCTAACCATATCTTCAAAGATTACTCTTTACCTATAAATCCAACGACGTCATTAGCCGATTTACGAAATATCGGAGGGAACAGCGAATCCAAATAGCTCTGGTGAAGAGCATCAACAAATACGTGGCGAAAACGACCTTCTTCGTTGGAGTCAGTAAACATTGTTCCCGCCGGAGTATCCAAACCGTCTTTTTGTTGTGAAACATCACGGAACACAGACCAGTAATCATTGATCTCGCGTTCGTGACGCGAATCTCTAATTTACCCTTCCGTCAGACCGCAAATGTGATTCCCACAACTCTGTCTCGATAATGCAGAGCTCTAGCTTCGCCGGAACGAAGTCGTTGCCGAGTGAGGCACATGAAGAGTTGAAGTAAACGCCCGTGATCAGTCCCAAATATGCATTCCGATAGTGTTCCAGCCGTTCATGTGCCATGGCTCGTCTGTAATCTGGTTCTTCTCGGTTTATGCCGTAAATAGAGACAGAGAAATTCTTATGACAACCATCGGCATTTTGCCAGTCACCAATCAAGAAATGATCGAAAAACTTCTTCAACCTCACAAGGTACTGAACGCCAAAATTGAATATTCATTCCTCCCCAATGTGGAGAACCTCTTCGGTTTCTGCCCTCGTTAATTGAATAAAGATTCCATTAGGTGTAGTTCAATTTGACACAGGTTTGATTAACTCAGCTGTCACGTATGCTAAGCGAAATCCCACCCGTTCTGCATTTCGTTGTGAGTCAGATCCAGGATCGGTTTCAATGGTTGCAATACGCGCTCCATTATCCTTGGCAAATCGCAATCGCCAATCAAGTAACGCTGTTTGTAAACCACGCTTTCGATATGAAGGGCGGGTACTTGTTGCAAATAAAGCGGCAATTTCATGGTTTATTGCAAGGATTCCTCCTGCGGCAACAACTTCATTTTCAGTGGCAAGTACGGGAATACTGTTTTGCATACGAAAAAATGCTCGATCAAGATCAAGATTTTGCTCTTTTGACACATCATCCACATCGTTAAAACCCGCAGCAACGGCACGTGCCCATTCCATTTCTTCATTCGACGTGGCTATCCGAATTCTTGGATCCGATAGGTCAAACGAAGACCGCCATGCACTGAGGTCAAGAATCCATCGATATGAGAAGCTGTTAAGTATATAACCGCGTTTCTGAGTTAATTCGATTAATGATGAGTGCGCTAAAGGACACACACGAATGACAGCTGAATGATTATTCAAATGATAAAATTCCTCTATTTCTACCAATACTGACTCTTCAACTGGCGACAACATTCCAAGTCCTACTGTTTCATTAACGGGACACTCAGAACCGCCATAAACTGAGAGAGAGTTACCAACTTCAATTGCTTTTGCTGTCGTGCCAAACCCTGATCTGTTCCATGCTTCAATGACTTGCTTATTTCCCTCTCGCAGATCACTTTCAATCTTGAAAGCTAAATCTTGATTAAGAAATACTGTCAATGCAATCACTCCCGAGTATATTGCCTCGCTTTATTGCAATAGAATCTCTATCGTTTACAAGAAATATAGTGGACTCACGTAATATTGAAGACTATATTTATGGATTCTTCAGTGTCTGCAAACCATCTCAATAAATCATTGTGATGGTCAATGATTTGAGTGGCTGTGAGCTTCCCGCGATTCGAGGTACTATGGGCGTCCTTTGCCACAATCACATCATATCCCAGACTGAACGCTCGACGACAAGTTGTATCGACACATAGTTCTGTCTGAATACCAGTCAAAACAAGTTTCCTAATCCCCTTTGTCTCCAATTCGAGTTGAAGTTTTGTTTCATAGAACGCATCAGGTGTTGTCTTTTGAATGATAACGTCTTCTTGAACAGGGGCAATTGCAGGGTGTATGTTCCATCCAGTTGTATTTGGTTCAAGCGGGTTGCCCACGCCTGCGTTGTGTTGGACATAGACGACAGGAACACCGCAGGTTCGTGCCTTAGCTATTAACCCTTGAATCCGTTCCAGTAAAACATTCTCTTCATAAATAGGGTCTGTTTCCGCAAACATACCCACTTGCATGTCGATAATCAACAAAGCAAAGTCATTGTTCATTTGCTACCTCCAATCAGCCACACATTGTTCCTTTACGTTTCGCTATGCTTCACTCCATCATATAGAACGTACGTTCTTTTGTCGATGCGTTTTATACGTTTCGATACAGCATCTACCTGCCTCGTTAGAGACAGATCCTTTCGTCGCAATGACTGCATGTTTATGTAAAAATAAGTAAGCAGGAGTATCGGATTCTCGCCCTCGTTAATCCCCTATAACGAAAATTTCGAGGGAGGCGTTGATCATGACACAAGTGGATAAAAAGTAACTGGTCCTACCACTGTAGCCGTGGTTTTGATAGGGTACGTCAGAGGAACAACCCATATATATCACTGATTTCTTGTACAAGAAATCAGTGATAACTCAAAACCACGACCTCCACGACATCATCAGACACACCAATCTGCGATTCTGCATGGCTTCTGCACTAGCAGAACATCCTTTAGGTCATCAGTATCGATAAACTTAGCACTGAGAACAACGACGTAAACCTATAGGGAAGAACCGCTGTTACTGCTCCAATGTGTCGAAGAATCACACCATGATTTTACATACATCATTTGTGAAATCGACTGGATCATCGATTGGAAGCCCTTCAATAAGCAGTGCTTGGTTATATAACAGATTCGTATAAAGATGTAATTTCTCTTTGTCATGTTCAAAGGCCGCTCTTAACGATTGAAACACCTCGTGGTTGATGTTGATTTCCAATACTTTCTCGGCTTTCATGTTTTGGTTGTTTGGCATTGCTTTCAGTACCTTTTCCATTTCTATTGTGATTTCGCCATCTGCCGTTAAGCACACAGGGTGGTTTTTAAGTCGCTTTGAAATCCGTACATCCTTTACTTTGTCTGTCAGAATCTTTTTCATCTCGTCAAACAGTACTTTGTTCTCATTCTCCTCTTCCGCCGTCTGACCCTGACTTTCATCAGCTTCAATACCCAAGTCGCCACTGGATACCGACTTGAATTCCTTCTCTTTGTACGTCATCAGCATTTTGATGGCGAATTCATCGACGTCTTCAATAAAATATAAAATTTCATACCCCTTATCTGATACAAGCTCGGTCTGAGGTAATCTATCAAGCCGTTCATACGTTTCTCCAGAAGCATAATAAATGTACTTTTGATCTTGAGACATTCTTGCAATGTATTCATCCAAAGTAACCATTTTCTTTTCCAGCGATGAGTAAAACATTACTAGATCCTGCAATACGTCTTTATTACTTCCAAAGTCACTGTAAACCCCATACTTCAACTGTGTGCCAAAAGTTTTGTAAAAAGCTTCATATTTCTCTCTATCGTCCTTTAACATGCGTTGCAATTGACTGGTAATCTTACTCTTAATGTTCTTGGCAATTAACTTGAGTTGCTTATCTTGTTGCAAAATCTCTCTGGATATGTTTAGAGACAAATCCTCGGAATCGACCATGCCCTTGACAAAACTGTAATAGTCCGGAAGCAGGTCTGGAGATTTGCTCATGATAAGCACGCCGTTTGAATACAGTTCCAACCCTTTTTCGTATTCCTTTGTATAATAGTCATAAGGCGTCTTCTCGGGAATGTACAAAATGGCGTTGTACCTCACAGCACCATCCACACTAATGTGCATATGTGTTAAAGGCTTGTCAAAGCCGTAATGTTTCTCGATATAAAAATTTTCATAGTCCTCGTCCGTAAGCTCATTTTTATTTTTTCTCCAAATAGGAACCATGCTGTTGATCGTTTGCTCTTCCCGATATTCTTCGTATTCTTCTTCGCTACCTTCCTTGAGCCTTTGCTGAGTCACGTCCATTTTTATAGGATAGCGGATAAAATCCGAGTACTTCTTGATGATCGATCTCAATCGATACTCGTCCAGATAGTCGTCATAGCTCTCATCTTCTGTACTCTCTTTGATTTTTAAAATAATCTCCGTACCCACAGTATCCTTGTCAGTTGGTACAATTGTGTATCCGTCAACGCCAGCAGATTCCCACTTATACGCCGTTTCACTACCTAATGCTCTGCTGATGACCGTGACCATGTCGGCAACCATAAATGACGAGTAAAAGCCAACACCAAATTGACCGATAATGTCATGACCATCTCTCGCTTCATTTTCACTCTTAAAGGCTAAAGACCCACTCTGGGCAATCACACCCAAGTTATTTTCGACTTCTTCCTTTGTCATGCCAATACCAGTATCCACAATCGTCAAGGTTCCATTGGCCTTATCAACAATCACCTTTATATAGTAATTGTCTTTATCAAAGGTTAAGGTGCTATCAGTTAAAGCCTTGTAGTATATTTTATCAATTGCATCGCTAGCATTTGAAATCAATTCCCTCAAAAAAATTTCACGATGAGAGTAAATGGAATGAATCATCATTTCTAACATCCGTTTGGATTCTGCTTTAAATGGCGTTTTTTCCATAGAAACGTCTCCTTTCAAGCTTTCTCAACGTATACTTGGTGTCACCGTGATGTGCACTCCCATGAATTAGATCTTGACACCACAGAGTACTAATATCACTGTCTATTTTACATATTCTTTGGTTTTCGTCAATTTTACATTGGAGTAGTATCATTTTAGTTGAGTCGATAAACTCATAAAACTGGAAAGAATGATATAAAAAGAAAGAAGGAATCCATAGACTGGACACTTTTAAAAAAGGTGTTCAGTTCACCAGATGCGAGTGTATGACAAAGAATTCAAAGAAGAAGCAATTAAATTGTCCTATGAAATTGGTCCAACAGCAGCCTCAAATCAATTGGGAATTCCACCAACAACGCTTTACACATGGCGAAGCCAAATCAAAGAGCATGGATCTTTAGCATTTGTGGGTAGCGGACATCAGCGTATCGACCCCAAAACAGCAGAGATGAAAGGGCTAGAGAAAAAGATCAAAGAACTTGAATCAGCGAATAATATCTTAAAAAAGGCGTTAGCTTTTTTCGCAGAGAGCTAAAAGAGCCTGTTCAAAAAGGGTTGAGGTAAGATGCAAGCAGGGGTTTGGTGAAGTCTGGACATGCGCGCGGAGTGTACGATAGGTGGTACATGAGCACGCATGTCCAGCACAAGCCGAAGCCCTGCGCCGCAGAGTTCTCGACCTTTTTGAACAACCTCTAAAAGAAATAGCTGCACGAGAACTGTTTCGATTTATATGGGCTCAACGGGAAAAAGACCTGACCAAGCACAGCATGAAAGAAATGTGTAAGGTCTTACAGGTGAGTGAAGCTGGCTATTACAAATGGTTACGCACCCGGAGTCAGCCTTATAAATACGATGAGCTTTTGGCTAAGATCCGTCAGATTCGGATCAAGTCCAAAGTGTGGTGTGAATTCCCCCATGATAGATATGGACATCGTCAATGCCTTCGGAACGAGCTTTCCTAACACAAAATCTCAAGTCGGCGAATGCCTTCCCAGATGGATTCTTCATTGGTCTTGGCAAAACCAAGTAGCAGCCCTTTTCGTGTAGTCTCCTGTCGATATGGATCGAGTGGGTAAATGCCCACCCCTAGTTGGGCAGCTTGATGCACCATGTTCAGTTCGTCGAATGATGCTTCCGCTTCCAAAAATAAGTGCAACCCGGTCTCACTCCCTTGTACCTGAAACCTTCGGTCTAGTCTGTAGTAACGAATCGCTTCCATCATGGATTGATGACGAGCGCAGTAGATTTTGCGTTGGCGATGGATATGCCGTGCAAATTCTCCTTGACGTATGAATTCTCCAAGCGCCAATTGTTCTATAATGGGTATTTGACGCTCGACTAAGGATTGAACTGAAGCAATCCGCTTGATTGCATGCTCAGGCCCCACGATGACCGAGAGACGAATCCCAGGAGCTAGGACTTTTGAAAGGGTCATAATGTACAAGACATGAGACGGTGTGTCTGCATACAAAGATGGTAATGGCCCTCCATGATAACGGTACTCACCATCAAAGTCGTCTTCTATAATCCAAATATCATTCTTTACTGCGAAGTCAAGTAACTGCCTTCGTCGACGTACAGACATGACGGCACCAGTGGGACGTTGGTGTGACGGGGTGACGAATACCAGATTCGTATGCAACGGAATTTCGTCGACAATAATTCCTTCGGAATCAACTGGGACAGAAGCAACGTGGATCCCTCGGTTCGCCAAAGGGAGACGAGCGCCCGGAAATCCCGGATCCTCAATACAAGCTAAACTATTTGGTTGAAGGATCGATTGCGCAATTAAATCCATGCTATGCTGCGCACCGGATGTGATCATAATTTGTTTATTGGAAACCTGAATTCCCCTTGCTTGCGCAAGGTACTGTTGAATAGCAACTCGGGTGGAGAGCGCGCCCTGACTTGATGTGTAACCCCAATCAGCGTCACTCATTTTTGCCATCGCCTGACCTATTGCTTTTCTCCAAGCTAACTTGAATCGCTCATCCACGTGGGGTTCCTGGTGTCGGAAATCGACTTCCACAGGGTAACCTTCGTTAATGGTCAACCACTTACCCAACTCGTCATTCGTAGAAAGGAATGCTACGGTATCGGAGATTTCGGGAGTTGGAGGCGAAGAAATCTGAGACCTGGAAGATTTTTGACCTGCAATCACCTTCGTTCCACCCCGGCCGCTGGTTTGAAGATATCCTCTTGCAATCAGTTCCTCGTAAGCAACTTGAATGGTTGAACGGGAGACTCCAAGTTCGAGCGCAAGCGCTCTCGACGGAGGTAAGTTTGTGCCTATACTCAGTTCACCGCCATCAATTCTTTCAATAATGCTGGTTACGATTTGCTGCCACAATGGCTTTTCGGAAGCTCGGATGAGTGGCAGATACATATTATATTCATCCCTTGTAATTTTGGATTGTTAGAAATAGATCTATTTGGCTCTAGTATACCATTCAATCCCGGTGTAAAGTGAGTCAAATACTTGATACGGAGTTGGGAATGCATGCGAAGAGGAAGTAGCTATGGAAAGATGAAATTGCGTTCGATTACTCTTGGAATCCTTTCGTCACTTTTCTTTTCAGTGACGTTTGTCCTCAATCGAAGGATGAGTCTCTCTGGTGAAAGTTGGATTTGGAGTGCATCGCTTCGGTATTTGTTTATGCTTCCGATGCTTTTTATCATCGTTCTATATCGGCGTACATTTCTAACAATGATCCACGAGATGATGCGATTGCCGTGGCAGTGGCTAATTTGGAGTGTGATCGGATTTGGTTTGTTTTATATTCCACTTTGCATCTCTGCAGATTTCGCGCCATCTTGGCTTATTGCAGCAAGTTGGCAGTTTACCATCATCGCAGGATCTCTGTTGGCACCGTTCTTCTATGACGTGGACGACACGACAACTGGTGTTCACAAAGTGCGAAAAAAGATACCCCTTCGAGGATTATTGATATCGGGTATCATTTTCGTTGGCATATTGGTTGTGGAATTGGGGCATGCGACGTCAACGTCTTTTTCGGATATTTGGATGGGGAGCCTACCCATTATTGTAGCAGCTTTTGCCTATCCGCTTGGAAACCGCAAGATGATGGAGATATGCACTGGACGACTTGATGCAATTGAGCGGGTATTTGGGATGACGATTGCGAGTTTACCACTATGGATTGTCCTCTCAGTAATTGGTGTGCGGGTCGCTGGATGGCCTCCTGTCGGGCAAGTAGAGCAGACCGCAATGATCGCCTTGAGTTCAGGTGTCATCGGTACTGTCCTGTTCTTTGCAGCATCAGATTTAACAAAAGGAAACATGCATGAACTTGCTGTAGTGGAAGCCACGCAATCAGGCGAAGTTGTCTTCACATTGCTTCTTGCCATGCTCTTTCTTTCATGGCGTCTGCCGTCTCTTGTTTCTTTGGCTGGAATTATTTTGATTGTATTAGGTATGGTTGCACATAGCTTGTGGTCGAACTCCGAGCCTGGCTCATCAAACAGGAGAGCGACCGTATTCAAGTCTTCCGATTCTCTGTAGGAAAGTGTTATGGAAGGCATTTTTAACAAAGAGATGGTGGTTAAATGGTACATCCGTTGATTGGCGGCGTTATATCCAAACGTGGTAGAGATCATATCCACATATGAGGCGGGTTATCATATATACAAATATTATAATCAGATTGTGCGCTCGGTGGGTACAACAGTGATGCCAGGTCCTACACACGACGAGATGGCCGCAACTGTGATCGCGAGGTTACCTTAGGAGTCTGTTTTCGCAGATCGTTCTTTTATGGCGTCACAAAAAAATGTTTTATCACCATTCTTTTTGCAATTATTTTTGTGAAAGTACTTCAGGTAATGAGTTTCTCCACTTCACGATAAACAATCATTTTTTTGAAACAGATCAACCCCATGCTGTAAACGTTCTCGTGCAGGATCGCCTCCTGCATTCATTGTTGCGCCGTCTGTGTTTCCTCTTCTATTCAAGCGGATGATGATTTCTGTAACAAGGCTGCCGCTGCCCACGGATGAGAAGGGAGTGGGGATGACGGACAGCCTCATGATATCCGTCAATGCTCCTTTCGAATCTATTGTGCACCAACCTTTCGATGCTAAATGATAGAGTTCATCCATTACCTCACATTCAGCCCATTTAAGTTCGATCACTAAGCGAGTAACGGGCAATGGATTACTTTTGAACAATAACCGAAATCCCGCCCGTGACACCATTCCAATTCAGCATTCAATTGATTGATTTGCCAAGATTCCCAAGCTACTTTCATGTCGTTTACATCTTTCACGAAAAACATTCGATCTCTAAGTGATCAACCAGCACAGCATGACAACTTTGAAACGTCCTTATCAAAAGTCAAGGTTGCCAGTTTCAATCCTTCCGCCATCGTCAGGTATGGGGCAAGTGTAGAACGTAAATCCTCAATCGTGAGCCCGAACTTTACAGCAAGCACGGCGGCATAGATGACATCTCCGGCATTTTCAGCCACTACATGCGCTCCAAGAATCTTTCTGGTTTTCGCATCTGCTACGAGTTTAAATACACCCGTGGTCTCTCGATTGACAAGCGCTCGTGGCACAGCCTCAAGCGGAAGAACGGACGCAATGACCTCGTACCCTGCCGACGTCGCTTCTGCCTCTGTCTGTCCAACCGTCGCAATTGCTGGACTCGTAAATGTCACGCCAGGAACTACCGTTAAATCGACTTTTTTGTGTCCACCACCCACTGTGTTTTCCGCCACGATAGCCCCTTCATACGCTGCCACATACACAAACTGCGGCCCCATCGTCACGTCTCCTGCTGCATAAATCTGAGGATGGCTGGTACGAAGATATTCATCCACGATCACCTCACCGCGATCACCCATTTTCACTCCGGCTGCTTGTAGATGTAAAGCTTCGGTGTTTGGTGTACGACCGGTTGCAATCAATAACGCTTCAGCTTCAACCACTTGCTCATGCCCATTCACCGTGAGGTAGACCCGTTTAGTAGTTCCGTCTTGTTCGACTCGCTTGAATGTGGCGTTGGTGATGATGTTCATGCCTTGATCTGTCAAGGCTTTTGTGATGGCTTCAGATACTTCTGGTTCATACGCTTTTAGCACCCGAGCACTTCGCTGCATGAGGGTCACTTCAGCGCCTAGATTGTGGAACATTTGCCCTAACTCCATCGCTATGTAGCCTGACCCAATCACTGCTAGTCGCTTTGGAAGTTCTTTTACTTCGAGTGCCGTTGTACTGGTAAGATAATCTACATTTTTTAGTCCTTCGATGTTTGGCACAGCAGGCGATGCACCCGTTGAAATCAAGAAGTTCTGTGCCGTCATCTTGCGACCATCGACTTCAATGATCGATGCATCGACAAATCGAGCTTCACCTTGAATCAGATGAAACCCGTACTCTTCAATTAAATCAATATACTTATGTTGACGAAGTTCGCCAACTAACTCATTTTTTCGAGCAATCAGTTGCACGATATCAATAGAACCTGCACTTGTGTTCAGCCCTTGAAATGGATTGTGCGTGGCCAAATGATTAATTTCCCCCGCTCGTAGCATGGTTTTTGAAGGAACACACCCAATGTTCACACATGTCCCACCAATCGTTCCTCGTTCCACCATGCCGACCTTTGCCCCATAAGATACAGCTTGAATCGCTGCAGAAAATGCAGATCCCCCAGAACCTATGATCAGAAGATCATAGTCATAGTGCACGCTTTTTTTAGTATCTGTATGCTGGCGTTCGTTTATCACTTCTGCTTCACCTGGCTGATAGCCAGTTTTTGCAATCGCTTGTTTCACTTCGTCTAAAAGATCGAGATTGAACAACTCAAACGTCGTTTCCCCTCGACGAAAACTGATGGATATATTTTCCGCTCCCACACTTTGTAGGGCATGAGATACATGTCTTTCACAGTCCGTGCAGGTCATCCCTTGCACAACCAATTGAATTTGTTTTTTATTTCGTTCTGTCATTTGACACACCTCTTTCACGGGTCAAAGCCCGATAGATAGGAAGATACGAGAACTAATAAAATACCAGATACACATCCGTTACTCATGTCACTGAAGCGGGCCATCTAATCAATCGGAGCGAATCCACCGTTCATTTTCAAACAGTGTTACATCCTTGTACAACTATGAATATGTTCCGCATTATCGCCCACAATTTCCTTTGCCAATTGAAGAATGCTTCGCACACGTTCATCGGTGATTCGATACAGTACATACTTTCCATCCTGACGTGACGTCACATACCCACGCCACTGAAAATGTAATATCAATCTACCGCGAGAACCGTACCGACCGTAGTTAATCCAATAGCTGTAAGAAGCACGGGAAGACCACAACACAACATGGCTGCAATCGGTATACCCAGTAATGCCCATGATGAGTCTGGTGATTTATTTTAATTACGACTTCGTTCCATGAGTGATCCTCCAATACCGATTTTATATCGTACAATATTTTAATGTGTATTTTTGTATGTCAAACAAATAATATCATGATCCTTCAAATTAAGTTGCGATTTGATCCGAAAACAGTTGGAATTCATCGGGCAACAAGACCTGGAAATATTCCGGTTTGATTGACAATTGACTCACTGCCGCGCTGTATTGAGTCACTGATTTTTGCATACATATAATCGACGATGTTATCGTTGGTGTCGCATCGCCAATGGATACCCGATTCGCCAAAAGTCACAGGACCACCCGTTCAACGAGTGGTCCTGTGACTCCCGATCATCATTGTCGCAAAATCGTTTGTGCTCTTTTGCATTAGGCATGAATCATTCACTTTACGTCATTGGGAGAATTTTGAATAGCGATTTTCAAGACATATAGAAGGTGTTTACGACGATCTTGTACTATTTGTACGATTGCCAAGAAATATGAAGTGTAGACCCCAGCCTTAGTGAATCGAGAGAATCTTATTACGTAAATAAACTTACCTGTTCATGTTCACTTAATCGGTATAAGGCAAATGGGTCACGATCACGAAAATAGGCCTGTTTAATTTCCTTTTCTTTCGTCATAATGGAGCCATTCCTACTCGCAGAATCACGCAAACGGCAACTATACACAATGGGAAAGTAGTCGCGAATAAACTTGCCCTCCACAAGGGCCGTCAGCGCAATGATTTGAAAACCCAACTGATCAGCGATTAAAAAAACCGGGTCCAGTACGTGTTCGCTCGAAGCTTGGCCAAACGGATTATCCATGATCACGGTGCGGGTTCTTAATCCTTTCCGTTCCACACGGTGGTGTTTTTCAGACAAATAGTTGAGGATGCCAAGAAAGAGCGTCATGTTTTTGCTCCATTTTTCACCACCGGACCATTTGTTTGACTCTTCCCAGGAAGTGAGCGAGCCGCTTACTTTTCCGTCATTGCTCACTTTACGGCACTTCACTTTGATCGAATCGCTGCCCATCACAATACGCAGCAGTTGCTTAGTTTGAAGCGAGATAACAATCCACTTCTTCACTTTCCCCAAATCTTCTTTTCCTTCTGAATCTTTGAATCGATCCGAATCCTGTTGCGCTAACATCCAGTCGATGTGACTGCGAAGCACCTGCTTGCCATACTCTTCTTTCCACTCTGGCACTGTAAAGGAGTATATCTGCTTCCAATAGTCTTCTACTTTGACGCTCGTCCTTCTCGGAATGGTGTTCAATTCTGACGCCACTTTTTTTACATGGTCATGAATTTGAACAATGAAGTGTTGCAGTTGTTCATCATGTCCCCGCAGATCTTCTTCAAGAATGCGGATGCCATTCGCGATGCTCGCGCCCATCCGCTGCGCCCATTCCTGTACATCGTGGTACCCTTGTTTGTTTTCAATACCCGATATCGCCTTGTCCCTTAACCGGATGTCCTGAATCTTCTGTTGACAAAACTGCTTAAATGCTTCTTTTCCCTTGTGCAGTTTTTCGAATTGAGTCATCTGCTGACGTTCCGCTTTTTCCAGGGCCGCAATCCGTTTTTGCACCGTGTTCACCCGTTCATACGGAAAAGCCATCTGTTCTTCTTCGCTAAGTTCCAGTGTATCGATACTGGGGTGATTGAATTGGAAGCGCTCATTTTTCATTTTGAGCATTTCGCATGCTTGCTCCAACTGTCCAAAAGCCTGTCTCATGTGCAACTCTTCCTGTTCAATCAAATCCATTTTCTTACTGAGATTCTTTTCCTCAAGCAGCAACCATTCTTGAACCGTCTCTAGATCATCAATAAATTGGTCCATCTCTTGGCCAGGAAAGTCATTTTTGAAAAATTTCATATTGGTTTCGATTTGGGCTTTTATTGCACTAACCTGATTATCAAATTCATTCACTTGATGGCGTAAAACATCCCGTTCATTGCCAAACTTTTTAATCAGTTGTCCCAACCACAAAATGCGCTCGTCCCCGCCTATAGGAAATTCCGATTCAGAATCGATGGGCCTGTGCACCTTGGATTGCACCGACTGCATGTCTGACTCCGCACGCCGCATGTCATTCTTATAATTTGTTATCTGATTCTCCAGTTGTTCCTGCCCTGTTTGTTTCTCCCTTAAGCGACTTAACAAGTCCTGTCGGATGCGACGAAGCGTTTCTATAGTAGATCGGGCAGGCAGCGGGGACACTTCATTCAACTCCCGATACAGTTCCTCACCCCGCAATTGAGACAGCCTCGCGCTAGTATTCTCAAGGTGTGGATTTAAATCTTTTATTTGACGGTTCAGCGCATGCTCGTCTTCTTTCAGCTTATTCCATTCCACATCAAAATTGGCGATCTTCTCACCTTGCATCCGCTGCTCATTCTGTGCCTTTTCCATCTTCTGCTTTTGAGTAAGGTACTCGTGGGCATCCTGCACTTGGTGACTCAAGAAGGTATGAATGGTTTTTTCCTCTTGCAACTTCTCATTGTAAAGTTGCCAAGTGTCTTCATGATTTTTTATCTGTTGATCGGTCTCCTGTATGGCTTTTCCCAATGACTCGACGATGTCCTTACTCCTGAGCCAAAACTTTTTCCACTCTTGATATAAGTCATGAGGATAGTCGTTAAAAAATGATTGCACCAAATCCAGTGATTTCTGCCTTGATTGCAGATCTCGTTCCTTCTCTTTTCGTTGGCGACTGGTTTCGTCCGCTAAACTTTTCAAGGTCGCCTTCCACTCCGCGAATCGTTGTTGATTGAGGTTGTTCCGCCAACTTTGCGGAAGGATTTGCCGTTCCTTAAGTTTATAGAATGGGGCTTTATCCGATAAGATGCTCATTTCCCGGTTATTTGCCAACATCACAGGGAAGCGGAGTCGATCGGACACCTCCTCCAGTCGATTGGCCAAGCGATCTATTTCATCCCCTGTCGTGATCAAAGTAGCTGACCAGTAAGGATAGATGTCATATAACTCCTGCTCACTTTTTCCCGTCGTTTGACAAACTTCTTGCAAAAACTTCGTCCCCGTTTCCAGATAGTCAAACTGATCACGCCAACGATTCACCCACTTGAGCAAATCAGGTTCGGACATAAAAATGTTACTTTCCTCGTACTCGTCGCTCATTCTGGTGGCTGTTCGCTCTTTGAGGAGCAACTGTTCTTTTTCTTTCTCCAAAGCAACCACATTTTCAAGAAGAGTTTGCACAATGCTGGACTCTTTGGGGTAGAGAGAGTCCAGATAGTTAAACTTGGGATACAACGCTTTTAACTCGATCAATACCTTCTGTTGGTAAGACTCCGCCTGTTCAAAACGATTTTTCCACTCATGAAGTCGCTCCTTTTTCTTATTTGTCTTCTTTTCGTTGCTCTCTGCCACTTGATAACGGTATTGTTGCTGATTCTTCAATGATTCTTCTAATTGCCGCGTCCACTTCGGCAGCATTTCCTCCACAGTCTCCTTAAGCGGATTGTGCAAAATCTTATTGGCAATACGCGTCATCTGTTCTTGCGATGCTTCCCTTATCCCTGTCAATTTTGCATTCACTTGTAACGCTTTATTTTTATCTCCTTCAATCCAACTAGCAGACTGCTGCAGTTGTGTCAAACGGAGTTGATGAATTTCCATTTGACGCTTTAAAATGCCCGCTTCGTTCATCAATTCGTTTTCCGCGTCCACATAATTCCCTTTGATTTGCCTAGCATTGTGCTCCAATTGCTCACGCAATAGTGAGATATCCTCATCTTCATCCAATCGGGCAAGGCGTTCTTGTACGTATTTCTTATTGTCCTCGGCTTCGCGATTGCGCATTCGATACTTAGCATACTCAATAGTGTGTTGCTCATGTTCAGTGTCCAACATAGCGTTTTCTTTCTCATCAAGCCATCTCGATTGTTCCTGATGCTGCGATTGAAGCTGTACCAGTTGGCGCTGATCGATGGCTATCTCCCGCGACCGCTTCTGGCGCTTCACTTTACTGATGGCAGCTAACGCCTCTTCTTTTTGTGTACGGATTTGATCAAGATCCCGCTTCACCAGATCCATTTCATCGCTTGCAAAAATAAAGAGGGACTTTGTCCTTTTTTTCTCTCTTACGTATTCTTGCAATGTATCATCATATTCAGCAAATACCTGACGATAGTGTTGAATCTGTGTTTCTACCAGCTGACTCTCTGCAATCTGCATCCGCAGCAGTTTGCTCTGCTTAAAATGTTCGCGTTTTTTCTCGAATGTTTCTGAAAAACCCACAGAAACGTTTCCTGATAGCGCTTCTTCCACCGTAGGAATCAATAGTTGATCTACGAGTTGACCGGTTGTATGGCAGTCATCAAAAAATTTGTCCACGCCGCCTTCCGCACTATTGATAACTGCGATCTTGCGCCATTCTGAGGCCACGATCTGGTAGGACTGTTCCAAATAAGCATGGTATTCTTTAAGTGTAGAAAAAGTATGGGCATTCATGTGTTGTGTACTCATATACATATAATAATCGTGGATTTCGTCTTTGCCGGCAGGCCATTTTTTCCCATTTGCTTCTTTGACAAAAGGGATGCGTTCAATTGAATGGGCGTCGCCTTCTTTATATTCGTAAACGTAACGATATGAGTCAAGTTCATTGTTAGACATAAAAAGCGTCACTGCCGTAAGGGCGTAGCGTCTGGGAATATCGGACGAAATCCATTCAATAGCGATGTGGGCAGGCGTTCCCATCAAGGTAAGTGTATCTTTTATTTTTCTTCCCGCCATGTCCACATGGGGAAGTACAGCTTGAATCGCCGTTTGGATAAAGACCGTTTTTCCCCCGCCGTTTTCAAGTAGAATCGCACCGTTATGCCCGTCGAAGGTGAATACCTCATCGTTGTAACGCTTGTTTCCTCCTTCATAAACAACATTCGTAAAGCGAATCCTCGAAATGGCTGGCATTACACTCTCTCCTTTTGCCTATCAAGCCCGGAAATAAAGTCAAGAATTCCACGATGATACTCGACTTCCATGTAATAGCGTTGAATAATCGTCTTCGCCTTTTCCGTCAACGTGATCTCAAAGTTGCCAAGCGTCTCGATTAGCCCCTGTTGCAACAAAAAATTTTGGACCTGAGATAAAAATCCTAGCCTGCTCACCGTCCTGCCGTCCTGCTGCCGTGTAGACTCTTTAAGATCATCAAGCGCATCCCATTTTTCCACCAATTGGCTCCAATTGTACTCGTACTCCCTGTCTAACTCTTGCAGCTTCTCCGCACTGTGTTCCTTAAACGTCTAGATACGCTGATCGAGGCCCTGCAACCAATCACCCATGATGATAAAGTCACGCGTCATTTCATACGTATGAAAACTGTCGTAAAACTCGCCAAACAATACGATGATCGCCATGTACATCATATATAGATCAATGTTTCTCGCCCTTGCTCCAAGAAACTCTTTTTTGATTGTCGCGTTCTTCACATGGTAGGGAGAACTTACCGCCAGTGGCACCAGATAAAGTTTATCACCCGCAGGAAACACGGTGCAATCCACTTCTTTGGCAAACTGATCCACCAACCCTCGCACCATATCTTCCGCCAGATACTCTCTTAACTCCTCTATTTCTGCGACGCCATTCCTGCTCAATACAGAGTACAGCCGGAATGCTTTCATCACTTGTTCCTGATCCATACATCAAGAGTATCAGTCCCCCTTAATTCCCTTATGAATAGCATATCCTGGATCGTAAACCGCTGGTTCACGTTTACCAATTGCGGCAACTCGATGACCCGCAATTGTTCATCACTTGCCGCTAGCTGCTTGGTTACTTCCTCCAATAAGTGATTTTCCCCTTCGTCACTTTTTCTGGCAAGAGGGGTGCGCTGATGCAAGAGCAACCAAAAATCATAAAATGACCGATTATCTAGCCAGGTTTCCTGACGGTTTGCGCGCATGTCTTCCACCACTTCCTTCAGGCAAATTTGCTTTCGTTCCCCCATCACACCCAGAAGATAACGCATTACCTTTCCAAAGTTCTCTTTTTGAATCAAAAGATGCTGCCGCTCCTCTTCCGTGGAGACATCCTGAAAGTCGTCCAGAGCTTCCGTCTCATTCTCTGCTCCGATACGCTGCTCCTCAAATACGGCTAGAGGGGACCAACTCACCTGCCGTTCCAAGTATAAAAAGGGCTCAATCAAAGTCCGTGCAGCGGCGATGGGCAGAGGCGAGGAAACCAGGCGTGCCGCGATTTCCTGATTAAAGTTGAAGGATTGAATCGCCACGTAGTAGAGCGACTCTTGCGCCGCCTGCAAAGCCGTTGTCTTTAAGTCGATGCTGTCCCGCAATAATTTGGTGTGTCCGTGATGCACGTCGCTGAGTTCCCTGTCGATTCTCAAGATATAATCGTATGTCCGTTGCTCTCTCGCATCTTGTATTTCGTAACCTAGGCGCTCGATTGTCTCCCCAACAAAACCCTGTAATTCCTCAAACTCTTCATGCTCCCGCGTCAATCTGGTATTGATGTCTTCAATTGTATTTTTGTACCGCTGGAAAGTCTCTTCTGAAACGATATTGCGTTGCACTTCATGCTTGATTGTAACGATTCGCTCCTGTAGGGATTCTACGTCGATCCGCATCTCGTCAATTTGGCGAAGAACCCCGACAAATTCCCCTTTTTCCAACTGCTTTCGCAACAATAGCTGATTAATCGACAAATGAAACTCGCGAAAAAACTCTTTGGTGGCAAACACCAACTCCAGACCGTGCTCATCCAGCGAGTAATACTGCTTATTGGACTCGATGTCGCCGCGCTCTGCTTTCAAAATGGAATACTCTACCCTGTCATTTTGCCTAGTTTCCCAATTATAAAAAATTCGTGCATTGCGCTTGCCGCTTGGAGGGCGAAATGCCTCCACAATGCTTCTCGCCAATTTTTCAAACCCTTCAGACTCAAGGTCAATTTCCCCCTGATTGATGTCTTCCAGATACTGAGCCAATTCCGTAACGCCAGTCTTTTTGTTGCGCATCAGCATATTTTCAAAAAAGAACAGCAAGGTAAGCAACCCCAAACCAAAATAATCGATCGATCGATCCTTGCGATCCTTCCCTATTTTGGCTTTCAGTTGATACAAAGGATCAAACAATGCGAGTCGCCCGATTCGCTCTCTGTAGCCTTCTGTGATCCCGGTGAAACGAAAATTCATCAATCGTTCCTCCAAACAACGTTCGTTTGTTCTCTCATATGAGTGCGCAATGCTTCGATGGACAGCGCTTCTTGTGGAATATAGTATCCCTGATCCAAAAGTCTTGTGATCACCGATTGATCCTGTTCCTGAAAAAACAGGAGAAAGTGCGCCAGCGCCTCTTCGTTGATTCGCTGAGTCTCCTTCCCTTTGCCATACGGTTTTGATAACATGGCCTGATATAGTGATGTGGCTGGGACTGCACCCATTTTTTCATACAAAGCATTCCAAATGGAAATGCCTTCGTGATCCAAATCGCCAAAATAATAATAAACATTGGCTGAAAAATCCGGGGGATATCCGATCTGACGAAGATGGTTTTCAATCCCAGAAACGATTTTCCAGCCAGCGCCGTACACAAGGGTCGTATAGCTAAGCTCTGGCAGGACAGGTAGCAAGGCATAATAAGTGGCCTTATTTTCCACTATCAGATGATGGATTTTTGATAAATGCAAAAACTGCTTGGGATTGATCGCGAGCATCAGCGGATCTGGCACTGAGCTAATTTTCATTAGCTTCCATACGCTAATGTCCTCTAAGCATTTCTTTCCGCCCTTTTCGTCAATCCATTTCTCGTCTCCTATGATTTGATACGATCGCTCTGGTGCAGACGCTTCTTCGTGAGGAATTCCATAAGTCTGTAAAAAATCATTTACTTTATGAATAAGCGGAAGATCCCTCCGCCACTTGGACTCAGATGACTTAAAGTAGTGATCAAGGACGATGCTTTGATGCGACAGTAGTTGATAGGATTGAATTTCTTGTTTGAGCGGTTGTGTGAACAATGATTTCTGAATGCGATAGGTCAAGGGTAATGGTGGTTTTTTGGTGTTGTACCCATGTTTTTTTACAGGAACCAGATATCCTTCTACCATGAGTTGTTGGATAGTTTGCGAGAATTGAATGTATGATGCATCAGCATATGCTTGACCTTCTAGATCGCTTAAGCTGATTTCAATGGATTTATAATTTTTTATAAAAAGAAGAAACTTATCCAGCATATAGCGTACCCCCGCCTTGCACTGCTTGCCTACCTGTCAAAACAGGTTCACGTCATAACTGAGAGATTGGATCAAGACACGTTTGCGGTCACAAAATGATAATCTCCCTGATTGTTCCCAGCCTGCACTTCTGTGAAGTATAGTTTTCTGCGCCATACGATCCATGCGTCGGAAGAGAATGTTTTTATGTAATGTAGGTGGGGAGATTCTTGCGTTCGACGACACGCATACCGCACATCCGTATGCCACGGAAATTCCCCTTCTCTATTGGCTCTACGACAGTCCAAGCAAGACATTCACGTGGGTCATGAACATTGTCGCATTGCACGCTGTTCGAGGAGAGTCCATCTCAATTGATTAGCTGTCGATGCGGATAGAGGGAAATTTGGAGGTAGCACGTGAACGCATTTCAATTCTTGCACACAACGGATGTGCATTTGGGGACTCCTTTGTCAAACAAATGCAACTTGAAGTTTCATCGTGATCGTCCTCAGTCTTCAGCCCCCCCTTTTTTTGGGTCAGGTGGTTCCCGCCTTCAGATGTGCGTACAAAGCGTCAAATACCACACGGGCTTGCAACAAGGCCTCCAGATCATCGTTTGCTAACGACCGGATTCCCTGACAAATCGCTTCTACGCCTTCGGACTCGGGCGGTGGAAGCACGGCGGTGATACAATCGGCACCATCGACTATGCGAGCGATTTGAGACAGAATCGGATCCGTCAATCCGTATTCCTTTAAAAACGCAGCAAAACTGCACCGCCCACGGTGATGACTGAGGCGCACTCCTGGAATGTCAAACGGAACTGCGTCCAATGTTTCCTCCACCATCTGACCAGAAGGAAGAAAATGAAACTCAGCGTGTGCATCAATGTACTTCCAAATTAGCCAAACGCATGCCATCCGATCAATCCCAACTCGTTGCCAAGTCACCCATTTCATTTACGCTTCATCCTCTCTCTCTTCGACAAACTCTGCACGGAGTAAACGTTCCAGTCTGTCATGCACAATTGCTCCGGTTGTCGAATGGAAAAAATCCTGCGCGTACGCCAGTCGAAACTGCATCATCAATCGTCGCAGCGCATCCTCCGCCTCTGCGTGTGGGGGATGCGCTGCGACCTCCCATTGCTCCAAAACCTTCGTGATACTCGTGTACCGTTCTGCCGCCTGCTCCTCAAATTGTCGCCGCAACTGGACGTCTTGCTGCGGACCGAGAGAATTTGCCTGCCAATACATCGCAGTACCACCCATTTCGACGATTTCCGCAGCGATCCATTGCAGATGTTCACGATGCCGTTCCGTGTAAGGCAGGGCGCTGACCGAATCCACCAGATATATGGCGCCAAGTTGTTTCAACTTGCGCCACACATACACCCGCTTGTTGCTGGGGTGCGCGGGCAAGACATAAATCAGAAGTAACCAAGAACAAGGAGACACCGCGCTATCCATGATCGTTCGCCATCCTCACTGGTGGTCCGCGAACCGCAGGGGCACGCGGTGGAAATTTTGATATGTAAGCAAATCATACCCGATTTTCAACGCTCCTGCCAAGTAAAATGGCCAACCTGCTGCAGAGAACGTCAGCAACACACCCGCAAGTGCTGGCGTCAAGGCTGCCCCGATATTGCGCGCGCCGTTAGTCCAGGTGGCCGCAAAGATTCGGTCGGACGGCGCAACCAATGCCATCGTGTACGCCTGGCGCGTGGGAACGTCCATTTGCGATAACACATGGCGCAATAGCAACAGGATCACAGCAAGTGAAGGGGTGGGCATGAGCGGAATCAGACAAAGAAACACGTTGGATGGAATATGCGTAAAGACCATCGTGTTCAGTAGACCGATGCGCTCCCCAAGCCATGCAGCTCCAAACGTAGACAGCGCAGACAGCACATTGGTGCCAAAGAACAGCAGACCTAGTTGGGATAAATCAAAGTGGAAACGTTCGTAAAACCAGTAGGCCAGCAAACTTTGTACAATAAATCCACTGCCAAACGCATCGAGCGCGAAGAGTGCAGACAGTGCGTAGACCCGGCGACGGACGTACGAGGAATGTCTTTTTGAGGACTGGCTTGTTACCTCATCCGTACCGTCCATCGAATTTCCTTCATCCGTCAATTTCCTATCTTCCACCGATTCGTTGTGGTGGAGCGAATCGGTTCGAGGCCCAACGACGCTCGACTCACTTGAGCCATGCCGCCCATCAATGCGAGGCAACCGGGCATACAGCAGGCCTTGAATCACCCCCGCAGCCATATATCCCCAAAGTAGTACACGATACGCCCCAAATCCCATGCTCAATCCGAGCGCGCCGACGAGAAGCGCCCCTGCCGATCCGCTCGCATAACCTATAAAATTAAACCAGCTATACGCACGCAGTCGTTTTTGACCTCCGTACAGAACCGCAAGCAGAGTCTGTTCGACGGGTAAATAAGGCCCGACCTCCTTACCAGTGGGACTCACCGAACCAAACGCCACCGCAAGGCCGAGCCACCAGGGATTGCGGGTGAACAACAAAATCGGAACCATTGCGACCCACAGCCCGTTGCTCGCCAACAGTGAGGTCCGATAGCCCCACCGCTCGGAGACTCGGCGAAACAGCACGGTGAACGCAAAGGAGCCGAGTAACGCGACAGAGAATAATGTTCCAATTTCAGCGGCAGATAGCCCCTCTGTTCTCCAATAGATCGGCAGGGCTATAGAAATCCAGCCAAAGGCCGTTTCCCGCACTGCGCGAGCCGCCAACAACAATCCCGAGGCCCCCGCTGTGCCTCCTGTAGCATTTGTCGCATGCAACATAAAAGAGCCTCCTTTTTTCGTTCGTTTTTCACGCCGCAGGGGCGCGGGTGTTTATCACCACGCGCCACCTTCGTCCATCATTCAATCCATTTCATGCGAGCGATTTCGTTCATCCGTCTCTTCATATACGACCGCTTGACCAGTTTTCGGCAGAAATACATACAGCCGTTGTCGCCCTTCATCAAACGTAAGGGTGTGGGCTCCCTGTTCGGTCACAATCTCCTCGACAATATCGTACGTATCCAGATCGATCGCCTGCACGCATCCCGGATCGCCGACTGCGACGTACAATCGTCTTCTCAAAACGTTTAACCACACCACATCCGGCGGACCAGCCAGCGTGCATTCTCCAACGACACAGCCGGTATCCCGATCGAGCGCCACGAGACGACCTGCATCACAGGCGACCAGCAACCGCCCCGATGCCTCGTCCAGAGCAAGACCATGCGGGCCTGCCGCAGCGACGGGGAACTCGACTTCCTTTTGCAAATCCGCGCCCCGCAGCCCCACCACCAGAGCAGGATCGACGATGTTCACCCAATACAGGTCCCGTTCGGCGTCATACAAACACCACCGCGGTCTCCCAGGGAGTGCTGTCTGGGTCACTGATAAGCCGGACAGCACATCTACGAGTCTCGCCGAATGATCCTGGACGTCCGCGATGAGAACCAGCCTTCTTCTCCCATCCCACGCCAGTCCGTTTGGCCGGGGCCCGACTGGCATCCCCCGGACTACCTGCCAGGAATGCGCATCCACCAGGATGACGCGTCCCATTGCGCGGGCAGCGCCAACGAAAGACTGCAGTTCGGGAAGATACAAGACCCCGCTAGCGCCGGAACAGTCCGGAATGGACACCCCATGCCGCAGAAGTTGTGCGTCCAAAACCTCCAGACAGCCTTGCGCTTCGTTGGCCACTACGACTGTTCCAGTGTCCGGATCAAGATCCGCATGGTCAAACGCGCAAGGGAAATATTGTGTAATTTGGATGGATTCCATGAGATGAAGACTCATGTTTCAACCCTCCTACCGCAGTCCGAGTTCGTGTTGAAAGTACGCATACAAGGCATCGTACATCGGTGACTCCAGTTCAATTTTGCGATGATCCCCCTTGCCGTGCAGATAGGCGAAACCGTGCGCAATGGCTCGTAGGCCCTGACCATAGGGCGATGTGTCGATATCCGTCAGCACGTCGGCTGCGTGAACAACCTTCGCCAGTTCCGCCAGTGCGGGAATGCCAGTTAACCCGTATTTCAGCATGATCGATTCAAACGAGCAGCGGTCATCCACATGCCCTAATTCCACACCTGGCACATCGAAGGGAATGGCACCCTCCTGCTTGGCGACTTCCTGTACCTGATCGGACGGCACGTAAAGAATCTCCGCCTCCGAATCAATGAATCTCCTGATCAACCAGGGACAAGCCACTCGATCCACGTTGGCATTTTCCCGCGTTATCCACTTCATTTGTCTTCCTCCCTGTGATATGTAACGTATGTTACATTTATAGTCTAGTCAATTCTCTCTTTCTAGTCAATACACAACCTACGCTACTCACACAGTCTGCGTCTTCAAGATTCGTAGCATCACACGGGCGTTGTAAAGACCTAACGAGGGTACTGATCGAACTGATCGGCAGCCCCTTCATCACACCAGCTACAATTTGACTGATTAACCGATAGTGATTACCAAATGCGCCGTAAAGCCCCGCGCTTTAGCCATAGGGGGTAGTTCAGAATTCATACCGTCAACGACGACAAACTACTTAAAACATAGACACGTGTATTTCCACGCCTCAAGTCCGAACGGCACATCGTTCACGATGACGGACCACGATCTCCGAAACTCCAACCTTCCATGAAGAATGCGTCGGCCAAGGTGCAGTTGAAGAGCCTCCCCGCAGTATAAACTGAAACTCTGATCCCATGTTTCTACACACCAACACGCGTGGTCTGCATGGTGAACAATGGAATCTTGTCAATTCACAAAGCAGTGGAAGAATTGATGACATCACTGTCCGCAATCTCTTTCCCGGCCATTTCCTTAAGAAACAGCGTGGTGAATATAGGGACAATAAGGAATAGCGTGAATAAACCAAATACACCGCCCATGCCGAGATCGGCGAGGGTTAAACCGATGAGCAAAGGACCTATCGTGCCGCCAATGTGACCAAATGCCGAGGCAAATCCCTGACCGGTAGCCCGCACACGTGTCGGATACTGTTCTGGAGTAAAGGTATATAGCATGGAAAACAGTCCGTTTAGTAGGAAAGAGAGTCCGCAACCAGCCGCCAAAATCTCTCCCCCGTCTGTGGCCTTCGAGAAGAAAAAGGAACTTATTCCCGCTAAAATAAAAAACAAGATGATTGTAGTCTTTCTGCCCAAACGCGTGTCCTGTATCATGGAGGCGATAACACCACCAGCCAAGGCGGCCAAATTCATGAAGAATGAATACTCGAGTGACTTAGTGAGTGTAAAACCACGCTTCACCAGCATCGAAGGAATCCATACCAGAAACCCATAATATACGAGTTCAATAAAAAACCATGTAATCCACAAAAGAATCGTCCGCCCTGCCAAATCAGGACCCCAGATCACTAGCAGACTACTCTTTCCTCCAAGTGCCAAACCGTCCTGCTTTGCACTTGTGGCATCATGAGTTGTATCACTGTGATCCGCTTTCCCTTTCGACGCCAACCACAACGGTGACTCCGGAAGTTTCCTCCTTATGACAAGCACGTATGCCGCCGGTAATCCGGCAATGATAAGTGCCAGCCTCCATCCCCATGGCGCGGCAGGGATAATAATCAGGCTTAATACCGAAGCGACTACCGCGCCGACGGTAAACATGGCGTCAGCGATACCCAAAAAACGCCCCCGTGTTTTAGCAGGCATAATTTCTGCCAGGTAGGGGGTGATTATGGCGCTTTCTCCTCCCACGCCAATGCCAGTTAAGAAACGCAAAGTGGCAAATACCCCTGCGTTCCAACTAAACGCGGCCAAAATGGTAATGATACAGAATGTCAACAGTGTGTACTGCATCACGAACTTCCGTCCGAACCGATCTCCCGCCCATCCGGCAAAAGCGACTCCAATCACATACCCGGCAAGCGCGGTACTTCCGATGAGCCCTGCAAATGAATCGGAAATATGAAACACCACAAGTAACGCGGCAAGTACGCCACCGACGATTGTTAAATCCAGACCTTCAAACAGAAATCCCATTGACGCCAAGAGCCAAATTTTACGACGATCATTGACTGACGCACTGTCCAATAACCTGCTGTTCACCTTTTCACTCCCCATCCTATTTTTAATTGCAATTCAACACGAAAGTTAAAATTTCACGGTGCCAATGTGTGCGTTACGTTCGTTTTGCATACCTGCGCCGCAAAACACGCCCCGCCGGTAGATCGTACCTCCTGTCGTACTCGACAATAATGCTTCCGTTAACCAAGACATAGTCGATCCCAGTTGGATATTGGCGAGGCGAAGCATACGTTGCCGTATCGTTGATAGTATCTTTATTAAAGATGACCAAATCGGCCTTCAACCCCTCTCGGACAATCCCCCTATCCTGTAGTCCTATGATTCGGGCGGGCTGTGAGGTCATGCGACGGATCATATCTTCCAGTGGAAGAACGTGCTCTTCTCGTACATACTTGCCGAGCACACGAGGAAATGTGCCATATGCCCTGGGATGAGGTTCTCCCCCCAAAAGCCCATCGCTGCCGATTGTACCGGCAGGATGGGCCATGATTTTCTTAACCGATTCTTCATTCATGACAAAGTCGATCATACCCACCCCGTTTCTCTCTTCGGCAATCAAGTCGAGTGCAACATTAGGAAAGTCTTCTGTATCGCGCATCTTGCCAATCTCTGCGATGCTTTTGCCGACAGCGGAACGGTTAATCTCAGATTCGACCGACGTGACATAAATGCCTGACCACCCAGCCCATTTTGACATACTGTCCCAGCCCTTTAGCCCGCTCGCCATTTCGAGTATCATGCGGTTTCGCATATGTGGGTCGCGCAATCGCTCCAGCATCTTGTCGCTTCCACCATCTTGCGCCCACGGCGGCAGAATCGCGCTTAGCATTGTACTACCCGCTGTATACGGATACTGATCGAACGTGATTTCCACTCCATGTTCACGGGCCTCGTCAATCAGATTCAGAACCTGTTCTGTCTTATACCAGTTGTCCTTTCCACAGTTCTTTAGGTGAGACAGGTGAAGATGAGCTCCCGTTCTGCTCATGATGGCGATGAGTTCCTGCATGGACTCTACTATTTCATCCCCTTCACTGCGTTGATGAATGACTAACGGAGCGCCATATTGGGCAATGACTTGGCACAACGCTTCAAGTTCCTTCATTTCCGCGAAGCAACATGGGGGATATATTAGTCCGGTTGACAATCCGGCAGCCCCCTGCTCAAGCGACTGGATCAATATCTCTTGCATCTTTGCAATTTCCGTATCTGTTGCTGGGCGATTATCAATCCCCAGCACTGTCATACGAATATTCCCATGAGGAACGACGAACGCAAGATTATAACTCGGTCTTTTCCCCTGAATTTTCTGTAAATAAGAACCAACATCCGACCAATCCCAATCAATCGGCGGCGTTCCATCCAGTCCTGCTAGGTTTCTCTTCCAAATCTCCACGTACTTAGACGGTAACGGAGCGGCGGCGATACCGTCTTGCCCAAGCAAATCGGTGGTGATCCCTTGCATAATTTTCGCTTTTATGAATGGTTGATCTAAAATAACAAGATCCGAATGTGTGTGCATGTCGATAAATCCAGGCGAAACAATTGCGCCTCGTGCATCGATAACTTGATCTGCGCTCTCATGGGATAGCTTTCCGATTGTAGCAATCTCTTCTCCTCTTATACCGATGTCCCCGTAGAACCAGGGAGATCCAGTTCCATCGACAATCTTTCCATTTAAGATCAAAACATCGAACATTGCCCGTCCTCCCTCACCTACTCAGTAGGATTGAATATTTGAAAGTCCCTCCATCAGCGCATAGTAACCGACCGACGCCTTCTCTAACTGTTCAATCTCAATGTACTCATTGTCAATATGCGCCAAAAATTCCTGCGATGGTCCAAAACCGAGCGTATTTATTCCCCTTTCTCCAGCAAAATGGCTCCCATTCGTGCAAAATGAATAATGGGAAAGTTCCGATTTTAGCCCGTGTCTTCGCAGAGAATGCAGTGCAGTTTGCACGAAGGGTTTCTGTTCGTCAAAGAGCCATGCGGGGAAAAAACGTTCGCCGCCGATCGTTTCGCCTGTATAGCATTGCTTTTGGTCGATCGCAATGGAAACGGTCGCCTCCAGTTGCGAATCTTCTTTGCGTAGTTGATCGACGATAGCGCAAAGTGGCGCCAACACAGACTCTTTTGTTTCTCCAATTAAAAGGCGTCGATCATAGGTAACCTTGCAATAAGATGGCACGACCGATGCACCGGGATACGGTGAGGACTTGATATCGGTGATCTCAAGTATTCCCTTTCCCAACACGTCGTTCTGACCTTCTTGCAATCCCGCAATTCTATGCAAAATCGTCATCATCTTCAAAACAGCATTCACCCCGATGATCGGGTTCGAAGAGTGCGCCGATTTCCCGAACGTCTCAATGACAATCTCTGCCCTGCCCCGTTGCCCACGGTTAAGATTTAGGTTTGTCGCTTCACCGATCACTACGTAATCAGGGTTGACGATCTTACTGACTTCTCGGGTGGCTACGCCCTCGAAACACTCTTCGTGTACGCTGCACGAAATGTAAATCACGCCCGGGAACTCCTTGTTGGTGTCTTGCGCAAAATACGTCGCTGCCGCAAGCATGGCGCTCAAGGAGCCTTTCATATCACTTGTGCCTCTCCCATATATTCGTCCCTCCCTGATTTCTGCAGCAAATGGGTCGAAAGACCACTTTTTTTCCGTGATCGGAACAGTGTCCATATGAGCGTCAAACAATACTTTTGGGCCATCTCTACTCCCCGTGATGGACAAAATCAGATTGCCAAACTTGTCTGTGACGATTTCGTCAAACAACGCTTCTTGTGCAAACTCTTTAATGACCATGGCAACAGAAGCCTCCTCTCCGGAATAGCTTTTCTGTTGAACAAGCCGTTGACATAAATGAATCAACTGCTCTTTTCTCTTCCCATTAAACATCTCACGACCCCCTCCGCATTCGTCCATGAACTGCTCTAGCCCAGTGATAAAGCCCCTTCCCAGACGATTTCTCGATAGTGTTCCTGATCTGTATCGCCTTCGGTACTGATGAGCATGATCCGTGACTCAAATCCCAAACCAAGCTGATCTCTTACGTTTTGCAAGGAATGTTCTTTCATCAAATAGTACAGTACCCCCGTTGTTACGGCTCCCGATTCTCCTGAGATGAGTCTCTCATCTCCACGTAGCGGGTTCCCCAAAATCCTCATGCCGAGAGCGGCAATTCTGTCATCAACGGAAATAGCTGCGTCAGTACAGCGTTTCAGAATACTCCACGCTTTTGGATTGGGTTCGCCACACGCCAACCCAGCCATGATTGTATTCATCTCGCCGTCAACTGTTTTGACAGTGTGATCTGCGGCTGCAAACGATCTGTAAAAGCAATTTGCGGAGTGAGGTTCAACAATGATAATCTTGGGTCTGTGTTCACGGTAATACTCTACAAAATATCCTGCTATGGCTCCCGCAAAGGAACCCACGCCTGCTTGCAACAACAGGTGGGATGGGCGCTGCTCATGCATCTGCTCGATAGCCTCTTTGGCCAGAACTGCATACCCCTGCATAATCCATAACGGAATTTTCTCATATCCACTCCACGACGTATCTTGAATCATGACCCAGCCATTTTCCTCTGCCTGAACTGCCACAAGACGGACGGACTCGTCGTAATTGTATTGAGTGATTTCGGCTGCCGCTCCTTCATCGCGAATCGCCTGCAACCTGGTTTGAGACGATCCCTTTGGCATGTAAATAATGGCGTTATGTCCAAGTTCATGCGCTGCCCACGCAACACCCCGTCCGTGATTGCCGTCCGTGGCAGCGACAAAAGTAATCTCACCTGTGATTTTCTTCGACTCTGCGGACCTCAATTCAGCAAACGACAAGGTCTCGATATCGCGGTTCAATTTCTCCGCCAAATATCTTGCAATTGCGTAAACGCCGCCCAACACTTTAAATGCGTTCAGACCAAAGCGTTGCGCTTCATCCTTGATATAAATGTCTTCAACCCCAAGATGTGCGGCTAGGTTGGTCAAACGAACTAAGGGCGTCCTTGCGTACCTGCGATTTGTGATCTGAAATTGGAGAACTTTCTCCACGTTACCGACTGAAAACTCGGATAACGACTCTGCATGGAATCCCTCCTTCAAGATGTTTGTCGTGTACTCTAGTGGTTCCTGGTGAACGCGCTCCAGCATGTCCCCCTCCTTAACGGCGCATAATAACTCTGATTCGCAACAACTGGCGCCAAGTCTAAACGCATAGCCATGACGACTATACTACAAGCAAGAACCGTACCAACGAGAACTGCACGTAAAAATTTCTGCAAGGCGTGACGTATATGGGTGTCAGGATGAACCCAACCACCCGTTTTAAAAATGTTCTAAATATCGTGAAATTTTTACTACTGGGCTAGAATGGTGTGCTGATCACTGCTAGGACATAGTTATGACGAATTCACGGCGGGCATAGCACATCACCCTGGTCAAGTAACCTTTTCATCCTTATGGTGCTTCTACACGGAGTCTATTTGGAGGAGTGTTCGGAGAATGTAGGCATCATCATGAAATAACCATATCAATTCCATCAGAATTTTGGTGCGGTCACGGGCCTGTGTTACCCCATTATTCACCGTCCAAGTTGAAATACTTATTTTGTTACGATTCCTGAGTATCAATATGATACAAAGAAAACAAAAGTGCATCGTTGAAGGGGGTTTGCGATTGCTCAAATGCTTAGAGGGTATCAAAGCGATACTCGGATTCCGAAGTCTCAATTCGATACTCTATAAGTTGAATTTTTTTATCTTTCGGAATAAAGTGGCCCTTCCAATTCCGAGCAGATTACCCGCGTCTTCGATTGTACCACCATGCGTTTTGACATAAGCCAGCGCATTCTTTACTAACTCCCTCTCCATTGCATCCAACGAGAACGATTGCTCTTTTACAGCTTCCCGGTTTTTGCCAAGCTCCATTTTCCCCGCACTAATCTTCCTGCTAACAAATCGGCCTGCATTATCCATTGTGATATAGCCCTGGGAAACAAAGTTAAATAAATACTCGATAACATTCTTCAGTTCCCTCACATTTCCAGGCCACCCATAGGCCAGAAACGCTTCCTTGACATCCTGGCCAATACCCAACACGCTCGCGTGAAACTGGTCATTGAAAAGTTCAATGAAGTGTTGCGTCAGAGCTATGATATCCTCATACCTGTTTCGTAAGGGTGGGAGCATAACGGGAATCACATTGAGTCGATAAAATAAATCTTCCCGAAATTTCCCTGTTTCTACCATTCTCTTTATGTCCTTATTGGTTGCCGCAACGATTCGAACATCAATCGGTATTGGACGAATTCCACCTAGTCGCTCAATCTCCCGCTGTTGAATTGCTCTGAGCAATTTCACCTGCAACGATGGTTGCATTTCACCAATCTCATCCATGAAAATCGTTCCCGTGTTGGCCAATTCGAATTTCCCTTTCTTCCCCCCTTTAACGGCGCCAGTAAAGGATCCAGGTTCATAGCCAAACAACTCACTTTCGAGCAAATGTTCCGGAATGGCTCCGCAATTGATGGTCACAAGCGGCCCCTTCCGTCGATCGCTGGCATAATGAATGGCGCGAGCAAATTCTTCCTTGCCAGTTCCGCTCTCTCCTTGAATGAGAATAGTCGAAGCGGACTTTGAAATTTTATAGGCGTACTCCTTTAGTTCCCTAATTTGAATACTCTCGCCTATAATATTCTTAAATGCCTCTCTTTGGTCCTCATTTGTCAACACTGTGATCCATTGAATGTCATCTATATCCTGAATGACAATCATCTTCTCGGGAGTGGAACTCGAGACGATGATGTGATGACAATAGGCGAGAAAGCCCTTGTTTTGACGGTTTACATTGAGCGTGAATTTCACCTTTTCGCCCACTTGTGCGCGTTCGACAAACAGGAAAATTCTCTCCCTCGATTCCGCAGACACCTCCTGTACGGACTTTACATCAAGCAGTATTCTCGCTTTCTCATTCAAGTACTTGATACTGCCGCTATCACCCAGAATTATGATGCCCTGGTCTACCATATTGGTGATTTGGTAGAATCTCTCCGAGTGCGCTCTTAACTCAACCATCATCTCATGTTCTCGCAATTTGCTCGCGAGCAACGCAGACATCTTATATAGAAAGTTGAGTATGTCATCCGTATTTGTAAACAACCTCTTCTTTTGCCTCTCGTCAAACGCCAACAGTCCGATGACTCCGATGGCATCATCGTCCATGACAATGGGAACGCAAATCTCTCCCGTCTCGGCACAACCTCTATAGTATATGCAGTGTTCGCATATCTCATTGAACCCTGGATTCTCTATAACTGCGGATCGCATCGTCCGAATAGCAGATTGATATACGAGATCACCTTCCATTTTTTGAAGAACACCAGATTTCGTTTTACCTGTTCCTGCAATCCGAATAAGGTTATTATCGGCAATTTCAACCTCTATTCGCAACACGGCTGCAATCGCATCTGCCATTTGCTGCACAGTATCTTTGATATCCATCAAGTTCATCGGATCCAACCCCTTGTTGTTTCATGCTGCCTGTGCGCGGATCTCGTTTCGTCAATCACTCCGGCATGAGTTTCGACGTACCCCCATTGTGTTGGCACGTGTGAATTTGCATAAAACACAATAGCACACAAGAACACGGAAGACAAAGGCTTGTTCGCGACCACGGCGAACCCACTGTACATCCGGATTTTGTCGCCATTCTGGCGGCAGCGCACGAGTGATGTTAGGCTGAAATAGTGACACAAAGAATCGGTAATGTAAGAATAACTAAATATTTGTCGTGTCTATTTTGGGACAGTTTGCGATGAGTTTGAGTCACAACCGTTTACCTTGATATATGTTGCAATCTTCGATTCAGGTCCTGCAACGATCGATATCCATCTTTGAATATTTCATATAAATCCATATAGTAGTCTTCCTCTGCTTGGTTTGGTTCAAACGTTGTTAATTTGTGATGTTTCCAAATTTGCTTGTATGCTTCCATATTAGGGATCATTCCTATAGATAATGCAGCAAGTACTGCCGCACCATACGCTGCTCCCTCAACGTGATCTACTCTGTTCATTAGCGAGCGAAAAACATTAGAAAGAATATTCATCCATTCCGTATTATTGGCACCACCACCAGTTACACGAAACTGATCCAACTGGATATGAACCTTTAGGAGGATTTCATAAGAATCACGCAGAGCAAACGATACTCCCTCCAAGATAGCACGCGATAAATGTGGGAGTGAATGTGTTCGATGTAAACCAATAAACGCTCCACGCGCTAGCATATCAAGATGTGGAGTTCGCTCGCCAGATAAATAGGGGAGAAATAATAAAGGTGTATGTTTCGGAATTGTTCTGTCTTCAGTCCCTTCTATTTGATTCGTTAGATCATTCCACCATTTAATAGATGCAGCCGCAGATAACATGACTCCCATGAGTGACCAAGTTCCTTTTGTTACAAAACAAAACTGATGTAACTGTCCCTGATTTTCTTCGTGAAAGGCGTTAACAGGTGTAAAAATCACGCCTGATGTTCCTAACGAAATATTACATCGTCCTTCATCCAAAATGCACATGCCAACAGCAGCAGCAGCCTGATCTCCGGCACCCGCAATAACGATTGTTCTTTCTGACAGTCCTAGATCATTTGCTATGTTGGGCAGGATTGTACCGCTAGAATCTAAGCATTCTAGGACAGATGGCAAACTGGAAGATTTTAAACCTACATACTCCATCATGTGGCTAGACCATTTTCGATGCGAAACGTCAAAAAGGAGAGTCCCAGAAGCATCATTAACGTCCGTATCTAGAGAAAGGGTCAGCTTATAACGTATATAGTCTTTTGGTAACAGTACATGTTCAATACGTTTGAATACATCAGGCTCCTCATCTTTAAGCCACATAAGTTTAGGAGCAGTAAAACCTGTCACTACTTGGTTACCGGTTAAGCGATTAATCGTTTCTTGACCAAGTTCTTGCCTCATGCGTTTTGCTTGTTCTTCTGCCCTTTGATCATTCCAAAGTAGTGCCGGTCTGATCGACCGCCCTCTATCATCAAGAACAACACTTCCGTGCATTTGCCCGGTCAATCCGACAGCGCAAATGACATAATCGGGTAAACTACTTGAAATTTGTCGTATCGCGATTACAGTTGAGTTCCACCATATTTCAGGATCCTGTTCAACTTCTCCATTTTTTCCGTACATTGGTTCATAAAACTGAGTCGTCTGCCTAATTATCTTTCCAGATTCATCAGTAGCAACCACTTTGACAGATGTAGTTCCAAGATCTATGCCGATCACACAGTCACGTTTCATAAAACCCCTCATTTCTAAATAGTTCAAGAGGCAACATGTTCACTCTTTTGACTAACAATGAGCATATTACCCCTGTTGTTTTATTTAAAAGGAAGCTATTATGATTTGATATCTGAGTTTAGTCAAAAAGCTTATCATGGACAATTTTGTGGAGTTTTCTAAACATCATCTGAGCTTCATCTAAATCTCTTTGCCAAACGTTTCTTCCAATTGCAATGCCTCGAACACCAACTCCCATAGCATCTGAAACAGAATGAAGTAAGGTGGTACTATCCCCCCCTTTCGCTCCTCCAAGAAGAACGATCGGAAGCTGAAACATTTCCACCCATTCACGTAATAGATCCACAGTAGACGGATAAGGTACCTTTAAAATATCTGCTCCAATCTCAAAGGCTACACGAACAGAATCAGATATAAGTTGATCAAAGTGATCATGAGAATGAAAGAGTGTGGGTTCAATAATTAATGGGACTTGCCAGCGGGCAGATTCCCTAGCTACCTGTGCGGCTAACTTCGCATTTGATAACTTCTCATTCACAGGTCCATCCCACGGTAATAGAATTTTTATTGCATCATACCCCTCAATTACAGCTTGTTCTGCGCTTCCGATAAGACCATGGGCTATTGTCACACCATCATCGTAATACGTGTCAATATTTAAAATACGAGCAGGTGCATTGACTCGATGAAATACACCTGATGCAGCCCGATTTAATCCTGGATTGAGTAAAACAGCATCAGGTTCAACCGTACTCAGTTCCTCCACTACCTTCACTGGATTACGTAAACCATCTAAATGCCCAAGTGCAATTCCGTGATCTACGGGTAAAATTACTGTGCGACCATCAATTGGATGAAATAACCTGCCTAACCGATACTGTTTACCTGACATGTGTAGCACCCCCGAATAAGAATAAATAATCAAATAAAGGAAAATTCAAGTTAAATTGCAACCCGTTGAATTCTGGGATCCGTAAATACATCACACTCATCTCGACTAGTGGATGAAAATTCTGATACTACTGCACTCTCATGCCCTGCCTGGAACCAATGAAATGTGTTTTCTTCAATCGTATATTGTTCGCCTGGATGCAACTCAATTTCATGGAAAACAGTATAATAAGGCTCACTTCCCTTTGGTATAACAGACTTGATCTGATCTACTGGTGTACCTTCTACATAGAGATAGATAATTCCTGATCGACAGCGAAATGTTTCTTGTTTCCCTGGCTGATCTCCAATTGAAGGATGCTTATGCTCAGGACACGTTTGACCTGGGAGCAACACGAGTTCCTTTGCACAATATCGATTGTTATTAATGTAAGTCAATAAAAATAATCCAGTCTGTCTAAACTCACCCAACGCTAAATCTGCCACTTCCATATTTTTAATCTCTTCAGGTGTGATTGCAATTCCCATTTTAATCAAAATATCCGAGCCTATAGATTGCCAATATAGAATTTCCTCGCTTGTCATATGATTCATCTCCCTTTCATGATAAGAAACTTACAGCGAACAATCCCCGTACATCACATGGCTGTTCACGTTCATACGATCTCTAGGGCTGTAATATAAACGTTCATAAGTAACCCATTCCGGTAACTCTAGTGTAGTAGATATACTATCCCACCCGTTTTGAATTCTTTGCGTAACCTTTTTCCAATGTGGAATCCCACTTATGGAGTCTAGTTTCTCTACACAACATGCACCAACACCTACAGCTAACTTCATCGTTTCCTCAATGCTTATATTCTGAATCATTCCCAACAAGAACCCAGCAATTGTGCTATCTCCAGCTCCTGTCGTTCCGAGTGTGTTAACCTGAAAACAAGGAGCGAGCAGCTCCCTGTTACTCCAATTTAGCTCCCCTTTATTGGTCCACCATTGCGGCAATAAAGAGGGATCACGGTCATCTTTATTTAATTTAGACGTGCGCACATAAAGGCCAGCACTACCCAGCTTTATACCAACAATACTCACTCCTAATTCTAAAATGCTTTTAGAGATAATTTCTAAATCCTCTTCGGTTACGGTTTCAATAAAAGACTTACTGCAAGCCTTGATCTCTTCATAGCGCATCCTGTGCATCATATACATGATCTCTTCAATGCTCGGCATGAAGATGTCCACTTCAGGTAAAACCCGTTCAAGAAAACGAATCCAATTGACCGTTCCTGCAGGACTGTTCAAATCGGGTAATGATAGATCAAGTGAAATAATAATACCTTTGTCTCTAAGTTCCTTAAATAGTTTACGAAGACTTCTTCCCTCATCCAAATACATCCGTTCAAGCAAGGAAGGATACCCAAAATGGAATAATTGTATGCCGTTAAGTGATAGTCCTTGCACATCACAGACATCAAATTCACGATTCGTACCTGGACAATAGAGGAACATTCGATCTGTGTTCATTGGGTTTAAAACAATCACCGATGATGTCGACTCCTCGCATTCAATAAACTCACATTCAGAGGCAGGTCCAAAGGATCCCGGTAATTGACTGAGTTGTTGTCCAATAAGATCACGCAAAATAACTCCATATGGATCTGTTCCAATTCGAACGCCAAGCCTAACACCAAGCCCTAAACGATGTAAGGCAATACCTGTATTTAAAACCGCACCGCCAACGGAAAAACGAACCGTTTTCACATTAATTAAGGCACCCGGTTGAAACGAAGAAAATTGATTTGTAATAGAAGATAAATCAGGATAAATATCGATACTCGCATGTCCTGCGAGAAGAATCGTGGGTTGGTCTTGGCTCATCATATCCCCCCTAACAAAATCATCGCACATTAAACAGGGACTCTAATTACCTGAACACCAAGTTGATTTAATACGGTGTTATGTTCATCTGAAAGTTCATGGTCCGTAATAAACAAGTCAATTTCACTCCATTGAGCAAATACATGGTAGGACTGACTTTGAAATTTACTTGAATCCGCAACTAAAATGACTCTCTCGCTATGTTTTATCATGTGACGCTTCACTTCTGATTCATCCAAATTGGAGTTCATAATCCCTTGTTCAAGTGATAAGCCGGAAGCTGCTAAAAATAATGTCCCCACCACTAAATCAGATAAGAAGGCATTTGTTTTTGCCCCTACAATAGAGTGAGAGGAACCGCGAATTTGACCACCCATAATTAACAGGGTTACATCACTACCCGCTAGTTCATAAGCTGCTGGAATAGAATTTGTAATCAAAACAAGGTTTGAACGATCCTTTAATAGTTTGGCTATTTCCAAAGTAGTGGTACCAGCATCAAGTAACACGGCATCATCTTTTGTAATAAATGACACGGCAACCTGTGCAATGCTTCGTTTTTCTTGAATTCGCTCAATACTTCGGATAGAGATAGGAATATCTTTACTGTTCTCATTGATTGACTGCTTGGAAGCAATAGCTCCCCCATATACTTTTTTTAAAATACCTACCTTCTCAAGAGAGTCTAAATCGCGACGAATTGTCATCCCAGAAACAGCGAATATTCTCGTCAAATCCGAAACCCGTACCATTCCCTTTTTTTGAATCATGTCAATAATGATAGATTGGCGTTCCACTGTTAGCATAAGGTACACTCTTTCGATTTTAATAATGATGAATTACAGATGACAAGGAATTCAAAATTCCGTAATTGGCCTCACGTGCGCGTTCGTAGATCGGATAATATTTCATATACCATTCTACTCTTTGAGCATGAGGTTCAACCTGATGGAAGGGGATACCATTCTGATCCATCGAACTCATATCCTGCCCTAAGAGTGACCTCTTTGCAAGAAACGCAGCGCCTTCAGCAGTGGGCTCTATAAAGTGATAGACATAAATGCTGGAGTTTAAAGCAGCACTAATCTCCTTGGCAAGTGCATCAGTAAAACTTTTTGTTCCCATTAATATAATCCGGCCGTTTAGCAGAGGGTGTTCTTGTAACCTGATATAGGCCTCTTTCACAGACATGACCATTCCTTCAATGACAGCTGAAACCATATCATCTGGACCATGCTTTGATGTCAGTCCAAGAAAAGCCCCTGCATTTAGTCGATGAGGATGCCAACTACGCTCACCAGAAATTTGAGGAAGAAAGAGAAGAGGCGAATTTTGAGTAGAAACGTCCTTTAATTTTCCATAAACATCAGAGCCAATAATGGTTGACAACCAATCAATACACATACCAAACGATAAAAGCGGAACAACAGTTAACCAGCCGAGTTGATCAACTCGTGCGAATCTAGATTCTTTTATCTTTCCCTGTTCCTTTGGAAGGATAGTTGCAATCTGACACGATGTACCAATGTTGATAAGTACATCATTAGATTTTAGTTTTATAAGACCTGCGACACATGGAAAGTCACCACCGCCCACAAGAAGTGAACAACCTGCAGGTAATCCAGTTAGTTCGGCCATTCTAGGTGAAACTATGCCGTCTATGGAGAAACTTGACTGAATAAGTGGTAACTGTGACACTTGAATACCGGCAAGTTCAATGAGATAACGATCCCAAATCCACATCTCCTCATCAAACATTTGCGTCCCAGAGGCTTCAGAAAAATCGGTGACAGCACTTCCTCCAAACTGGCATCGCAACCAATCCTTTGCGCCAAGAAAACATCTTATATCAGACCACTGTTCATTCATTTGATGTTGTAACCAAAGGATTTTTGCTAAGGGCAATGTTTCATCTAGTTGAACATGTGTGTATCGAGAGTCTTTGCAATTCATTAGTTTTGCGCGAAGTATTTCCACCTCAAGATATGCGCGGTGGTCAAACCAAAGTAAAGCTTTTGCCAAGGGACGATAAGAACTATCAACAGGAACAACGGCATGCATTTGACCTGTAAAGGCTATACTCCGTATATTCCGCAAAACCTTTGGCTCAATGTGTCTTACTGCTGTAATCGTAGCCATTAACCAGTCATCTGCGTTTTGTTCTTCAACATCTTCTTTCACTAAGTCGATGGAGTATCTCTGCCTGCTTATAGCCTGGATTGTACCTGATAAATCAGTGACCACAACTTTCACGGAAGAGGTACCAAGATCAATACCCATTGCAAAGTCCACTTCAAACCCCCCTAGGATAAGCGTCTGCTTAGACCTTCTAACTAGGACGTACTGGCTTTGCTCCTATCATGATGTTTTCTTTTCTTGTACTTCAGTTGATGAAAACACAACACTCTTTCTCTTGAATAAAACACCAAATTTGTTCCCCCCTTTTCTAACAGACCGTAGTGTATCGACTGTCACAGCAACTAATATGACAAGACCAATCACCAAAGGTTGCCAGTAACTATCCACATTTAAAATGTTCATTCCGTCAGCTAATGTGCCAATAATGACAGCCCCTACAAAAGCACCTGGAATAGAGCCTATCCCACCAAAAAGACTTACTCCTCCAACTACAGCAGCAGAAATTGCCTCGAATAAGGAATTACCCGCACCTGCAGTAGGATATCCGGAAGCTAAGCGGGAGGCTAATATCACGCCGCTTAGTCCCGCTAGGGTTCCGCTGATCACATAAACGGATATTTCAGTAAGCGTAGTGTTAATTCCTGATAATCGTGATGATTCCCGATTTCCACCAAAAGCGTACACATGAATACCAAATACAGTTCTTGATAGAATAATGTGAGCAAGAATTGCTACAATCACGAATACAATAACCGGAAATGGGATAATTTTAAAAACAAATCCTTGACCTACGAAAGAAAAACCTTGGTTAATAATAGGTATTGGATTCGCTTGTGTGATAATTAGCGGAATACTGGAAGCAACACCCATTGAAGCAAATGTTGCAATAAAGGGAGGAACTTTGGTGTAACGGATGACTACCCCATTAAACAAACCAGTGATCACTCCGGAGAGAATTCCTGTGATTGCAGCTATATACCATGGAAAATGAGCTTGAAAGATTACAGCTGTGATCACACCTGATAGCGCCAAAACTGCACCGACTGAAAGGTCAATGCCTCCCGTCAATAGTACAAATGCTTCTCCTATTGCCAGTAATCCGATATTCACCGTATTAAGTAATAGGGTGAATATATTAGATGTAGTAAAAAACATTGGGGATAAAAGCGAGAGAATAACGGAAATAATAATCAAAACAACAGTAATGCCTAGTTCATTGGGGAATTTAAACTTCATGATGAATTCCCTCCATTGACTCTGTCAATAATTTTTCTTCTATAATATCTGAACCTCTCAGTACACTACTTATCTTTCCAGTATTCATGACAGCAACTACATCTGATACCGCTATTATTTCTTCAACCTCTGACGAAACTACAAGTACTGCATAACCTTCCTTTGCGAGATCGCGAATCATCATATGAATCTCAGTTTTAACTCCAATATCCACCCCTTTTGTGGGCTCATCTAACATAAGCAATTGGCCTTCTGGAAGTAGCCAGCGTGCTAATAAAACTTTCTGCTGATTCCCTCCACTAAGCCGTTCGATAGGTTGTTCCATATCCCCTTTAATCGATAGTTTATTTATAAATTCATCAGTTTTACTTTTTATGAGCCTCTTTTGTAAAAATCCACCCTGATTAAATTGCCTCAAATTAGCTAGTATCATATTGATCCTAGAAGATAATTGAGGAATAATTCCATTTTGCTTGCGCTCTTCAGTTAGAAGAAGGACCCCATGACGTAGTGCATAAATTGGAGATTTTGGACGATACAAATATCCGTTTAAACGCATATTCCCACTTATATACTTGCGTGCACCGTAAATCGTTTCCAAAAACTCCGTTCGCCCTGATCCAACTAGCCCGTAAATACCTATGACCTCTCCTTTGTTGACCTTGAATTGTTGGATATCCAAGACGTCTGACTTCAAATGGCTAACCTCAAGAGCAACATCAGATTGCATAGTGTCAAGTATGGTAGCCTTCTTTACAGTGACAATCTTCTTACCTGCAACAGACGCAAGAACCTCATCACGATTAGTTTTATCTATAGAGGATGAGGAAATCATTTGACCATTACGCAAGATTGTCAAATGCGTGCACACAGAAAATGCCTCATCTATTTTGTGTGTGATAAACAAAAAGGAAATTCCTATTCGAGAAAGAATTCGTATTGTTTGAAGAAGATCTTGAATCTCTGACATCTGCAATGCAGTCGTAGGTTCATCAAGTAATATTAGTTTCGCATCATTATTTAATGCGCTCACAATTTCAACCAATTGCTTTGAAGCATGAGACAACGACTTTGCTTTCTCTAAGACGTTAAGGTGACCTAAATTGTGCTTACTCAAAACTTCACTTGTTACCTTCACCATCTCTCGTTTATTAATAAAACCATTCACACGAATTTCTTTTCCAAGAAAAAAGTTTTCTGTGATCGTCAATTCATCAATTAATCTCAACTCCTGAAAAACAGTGTAAATACCCATATTGCGAGCCGACCGAGGTGAAGATAATGCAACTTCACTACCGTTTATATATAGTTTACCGGACGAGGGATTCTGTGAACCAGATAGCATTCGGATCACCGTTGACTTTCCCGCACCGTTGTGACCAATTAATGCGTGAACCTCGCCAGGACGTATAGTTAGCGAAAAATCTCGTAAAACGGTAACTCCACCATAAGATTTTTCTAAGTTTTCAACTTTCAAAAACTCTTTATCCATTTACGACTCACTCCAAGAATGGATAGTCACATGAGAAGATCGCCAAAAAGTCGATAGAGTGTCGGAAGACCTATATAACAACTTTACCGTACTCCTCTGGCGATAATCCCATTGTGCGCAACACACGTTGATATTCCATTAGTGATAGGCAATGGGAAGGTAGTGAGCCGCATCCTGCTTATCAATTTTGAAAATTTTAGTTAATACTTGTTCAGGAATTTTCCCTCCATGTAAGTACTTGTATATATTTCCGATTTCTATTTTGGACTCCAACGTAGGTTCTTGCATAGCACCAAATTTAAAGACACTATTGTTTTCAATCGCTTGAACAGCGGCTTGACTCCCAGACAGTCCAATAACCGCGACCTGGCCCACTTTATTTGCCGCCTTCACTGCCTGAACTGCGCCAAGCCCTGATGGTCCATTAATATCATAAATAGCCTTAATATTGGGATGGGCAGCTAACATCTCAGAGGCAGCCTGTAATCCGCCGGGAGTACTCCCGTCTCCATTTAAATCAGACACCACTTTTATCCCTGGATACTGATCAATTATGCTGAAAAATCCCTGATCCCGAACATCGACAGATTCTGCTGTCTTAAAATCCACAATTCCTATGTCTCCAGACCCCTTCAAATAAGAAGCCATCTCTTTTCCTGCAATCACACCGGCCTGAAAGTTGTTTGAACTAACAAATTCAACAATCTTTCCGCCAACTGCCTTCAATGCGGCCATATTGACGTTTGTATCTATTGTAAATACTGGTATATTCGCCTTATTCAAAGCAACAACGGCACTTGCTGCTGCGGCCGCATCTGGCGGCGCCATAATGACAGCGGTTACATGTTGTTCGATAAATGAATCCACTTGCTCAAGCATTTGTGACTGACTCATGTTTGCACCGTCAACCAGAACCTTCATTCCGCGCTCTTGCCCATACTTCTCCAATGCACGACCCATCGTAGAAAAGTACGGATTGGTCAACGTCATAAGGGTGACGCCAATAACGGGTTGACTACTTTTTATTGGCGTTTTGCTGGATGCACTATTACCTCCTGTTGAACCACACCCTGTCAACCCCAAAGTAAGGGAGCTAATAATCAGTGCGAAACCTATCATTCGCTTTTTCATCGTTCTATCCTCCATTCATGGCTAATTTTTAATATCACCATATTACCTCCGTAACAAGGTAAAACGGTGTTAAGTGCATTTGTAAGTTATATAGAAAGTATATACGCCATAAAAATCACAATAGAACAATAATTCGAACTATTTTATAGTGAACTCTACCATACTTGCACACAAATGAACATTCGAAACAGAGTCCCGCCAACATTACAACGGAAATATACGCTAAGACAAAAAACACCACCATTTCGGCAGTATTTCATACGCTAAGCATGTTCCTGTTAATTTACTTGCCAATCAAAAGACTACTTATAGAGGTTGTTCAAAAAGGGTCGAGAACTCTGCGGCGCAGGGCTTCGGCTTGTGCTGGACATGCGTGCTCATGTCCCACCTATCGTACACTCCGCGCGCATGTCCAGACTTCACCAAACCCCTGCTTGCATCTTACCTCAACCCTTTTTGAACAGGTTCTTATAGATTTCGCACCGAAAATTAACGGTGCGTATGTATACAACTTTCTCACTACGACTGATTTCAAAGAGTACTCGAATCGTGCCGATCCGCAACCGATCCAAACCGATGTATCCTTTCATCTGTTTGATGTCTCCGGTTGGCGGATCGTTTAGTAAGCCTCCTAATCATTGTGCAATCCGTTCTTAAACGGCCTTTAAATACTGAATAAAATCAAAGACTGTTTTTGGTTCAGGATCTAGAAAACGTTCAATGAGGTTATGCAAATCATCTTTACGAACAACCACGACAGAATGAGGAATGGGTCCATTCCATAAAATTTCGTATTAAACCATAGTTTTCGAGGGGCGTCTGGGTTCTCTTTTTATACACAATTTACTATTTTATCTGTTAATTTTTCAATTGTTCGTAAAGCGGCACGAAATAAAAGTTCCGTTCCTAAGCTCAGATCTTCGCTAGTCGCAAATTCCGCGGGATTATGACTGATCCCGTCTTTGCATCGAACAAAAATCATTGCAAAGTCAGCAAGGTATGACATAATGACCGCATCGTGAAACGGGCCGCTCATCAGTTCGGGACAACTAAGGGACATGTTAGAACTTTCGTCATGAAGAATCTGCATCATCCAATCCGTACAGTACCTCGGATCATTTTTCATATCTTGTTGAATAGTGTAACTCAAGTTATAGGTTTTTGCAGTCTGTGCCACGATATCCTTAATTTGCTTTTCGTATAAGTCTCTGCGGATTTTGTCCACATCTCTCAAATCCACGGTGAACTCTACCTTTTCCGGTATGATGTTTGGAGAATCGGGAAAGACTCTAAGACTTCCAACCGTACCCACGGTGGATGACTGTGGTTCCTGTCTCACAATCCTATTTACCGCGATGACAATTTCCGCGGCACCAAGCAACGCGTCTTGTCGCAAGTGCATAGGCACAGACCCGGCATGACCCGCGAATCCTTCTAACGTAATAGTGAACCAGGAGGGACCCGCGATACCTGTAACAATTCCAAGTGGCTGCTGCAAGGATTCCAGTACAGGTCCCTGTTCGATGTGCAATTCAAAGTACGCACCAATTTTCCCCGGAGGATAAATGGATTCTTGCAAATACTCAGGATGGCACCCAAATTCTCTAAGTGCCTGCTCGCGACTGACCCCATCTTTGTCCTTTCTGCTCAGTTCATCGGGCTCCAACATTCCTGCTATGCCACGGGAACCAAACAGTCCCTTTTTAAATCTCCAGCTTTCTTCATCGCAAAAGGATATCACCTCAATTGGAACGTCTGGGATAATTCCCTGTTCTGTCATGGCCTTAGCAACCTCTACACCAGCCAGAACCCCAGATACCCCGTCAAAGCGCCCTCCATAAGGTTGTGAGTCTAGGTGCGATCCCATCATTAAAACTGGTGCATTTGCCCATTTCCCCTCCAATCGTCCAATCAGGTTCCCGAAATTGTCGATTCGAACTGACATCCCGGCTTCACGCATCCATTTGCTCACAATCTCAAATGTTTCTTTTTCAATTCGGGAGAGGGTCGGTCGACAGATTCCATTTTCACCTATTTTTCCATATTGAGATAAAATATCAAAATGTTCAGCTAACCTTTTTGGGTTTATGTTCACGAGATACTCTCCCTCCGCATCATTGGCATTAACGTTCCGTTTACGGAATCAAAACTTTGTGTAGTCAAGAATGAACTGCGACCTGTGTTGATTTCGTCGCAATATTTGTTACGACTGCACTGTGCCATAGGCGGCGGAAAATGGCTTTGCAGATACAAACCGTCCCTGCTCTAGATTTCCGACGTATTCTCCATCTCTGGCAATTACCTCACCTCGCAGTAGCACGTAACGGGGTATTCCTTGTACTTCAAATCCCTCATATAGGTGATAGTCACTATTTTGCTTCTGGTTTTGTGCAGTAATTTTAATCGAGACTGTGGGGTCATACAAGACAAGATCCGCATCACTGCCAGTCGCAATGGCCCCTTTTCGAGGAAAAAGACCCATGTATTTTGCAGGATTCGTGGATGTGAGTTCAACGAACTTATTGAGAGATATCTTTCCGGTTTGAACCCCGAATGTATAAAGCAATTGCAGCCAATTCTCGATTCCGTTTACACCGTTAGGAATTTTCCGAAAATCGTCCAATCCTAATCGCTTCTGTTCCCTAAAATTAAAGGAGCAATGATCCGTTCCAATCGTTTGAAGCGAACCTTCAAACAGCCCTTGCCACAACTTCTCTTGGTTGAACTTATAACGCAGTGGAGGCGAACATACGTACTTAGCCCCCTCAAAATCGGGTAACTCTAAATACGATTCATCAAGTAAAAGGTACTGGGGACATGTTTCGGCAAAAACAGGTTGTCCATTTGAACGAGCTCGTCGAATTTCTTCCAAGGACTCCTCTCCCGACACGTGAACGACAAAAATAGGGGCTTCTGCAACTTTCGCTAAGGCAATTGCACGCCGCGTCGCCTCCGCCTCGACAACAATGGGTCGACTTGTTGCGTGGTACTTTGGCTCTACCTTTCCATCTGCGATCAACTGACGTTGCAACAACTCTATCACGTCCCCATTTTCTGCATGGACCATGACGAGAGCACCTACTTTCTTGGATTCCTGCAGTATCGTAAGCAATGCTTCATCATCCATCATAATTTCGCCTTTATAAGCCATAAACAACTTCAGTGTGGAAACCCCCGATTCAACAACTGGCGGAATCTCACGAATCACCTGCTCAGTCAAATCTGTAATAGCTACATGTAAACTATAGTCAATTGCTGTGTTTCCATTGGCTTTATTCTTCCACAATGCAATCGTATCTAACAAAGATTCACCTTTGTCTTGTTTAGCAAAGTCTACAATAGTGGTAGTTCCCCCTACAGCGGCAGCAATTGTTTCCGTTTCCCATGATGAGGTTACTGTACCATTAAAAGGCATTGCCATGTGTGTGTGTTCATCTATGAAACCAGGAAAGACAAGTAGCCCCTCAGCATTGATGATCTTCACATCCGAATCTGTAAAAAGATTCTCACCTATGGAGACAATCTTGCCCTTATCAATAAGGATGTTACTCGTATACTGATCTGTTGCCGTAACAATTAAGCCGCCTTGAATCAGGATTTTTGTCATATTCAATACCCTCTCTTCTTTTAGTAACTATGATTAGTTGCTTACTACTAGCCACCCTCGAGTGAGAACTGAGGGCGGCTAGTATATTCAGTTTGAGTCTTGTGAATATAGTCAGCATAGAAGTAATGAGAGTAATTTCAAATATCCTTTATGTCGTTCTGTATCTCGAGAAAATTTACTGATGATATAAATTCTTTTTTTGAAGTACTCCCCATCAAAAGAGCGTACGACACGAATCCAACAATAACCCCAAGAAACCAAGAGTAAGAATATAAAACCTGAAGTGCGGGGATTACCAGACCAATAAACGCAATAATTAGCCCTAGTGACAAAGAAATTAATGCTTTTACATTCCACCCATTTAGGTAACCGTACTCTCCAGTTTTTTGATAAAACGCATCGAGTGTATAAACCTGTTTTCGAACGATGTAAAAGTCAGCCAACATAATCCCTGCTACAGGACCTAGCCCCCCGCCAATGGCGCCTAGGACGTTAAAAATAGTTCCAGCATTGTTAAACCAGAGCCAAGGCGCAAAGAATAATGCTACAATAATCGAAATCATTCCTGCTCTTGTGAAATTAAGTTTTTTAGGAAAAAGACTAACTAAATCATAGGCTGGCGATACGACGTTTGCCGCTACATTTACGGACAACGTTGCAATAAGTAACGCAAAAGCCCCCAGGATAAGGATAACAGGATTCCCGAATTTCTGTAGAAGAAGAACAGGATCCCATATGGGTTTTCCAAAGGCGATCACAGTGCCCGATGTAATCACAATACTCATGATTGCGAACAGAATAGCGCTTCCAGGTAATCCAATGGCTTGACCGATTATTTGATCTTTTTGACTGCGTGAAAAGCGTGTGAAATCCGGGATATTGAGTACTAGAGTGCTCCACACTCCAACAAGCCCGGTTACAGATAACCCGAATAATCTCCAAAATCCAAATATCGATAATTTCGATGGTTGTGAAAATATCGGACCTAATCCATGAGCTGTAAACAGAGCCCAAGCAGTCAGTCCCAATCCTAAAATGATTACTAAAGGACCTGCCCACATTTCAAAATATTTAATTCGTTCCATTCCATGAGAGATGACCCAAGCGTGAAGTGCCCAAAACAAAATCACTGCAATCGCAACATTCAGTCCCATTCCTAAGATATTTATCGAACTCAACATATTCCACCCAGGGATCAACATGCCAAATACAGCCCCGACCGCTTGACTTCCAGCGTATGCTTGAACGGAAAACCAAAAAATTGCGACAAATCCACGCACTAAAACAGGAATCTTTGCTCCATTGTAGCCGAAGGCGGATCTGATCAAAACGGGAAATGGAACTCCGTATTTTGCACCAGCGACACCATTCAACCACATGGCGATAATTAACACCAAATTTGCTACAACCACTGTTGCCATTGCCTGCCAGACATTCATTCCGAGCCCAAGCAGGCTCCCGGCCACTTCATAGGCAACAATATTATGCACCATCCCCATCCAAACGGTCGTGAAATTAAGCCATCCCCATGTTCGTTTTTCAACTGAGACAGGAGCTAAGTCCTCATTATACAGTGCAGTATCTAATTGCTTAGCGTCAAATAATACGGCTTCGGGTCCTGCATTCATGCACATCACTCCCTTTTATTTTTTTGAGCAATGATGTTATGATACATAACATCATTGTAAAAGAAAAATTGTTTTTACGTCATGTATTGTAACGCATTAAAGTTATAATACAGAAAATAAGGTATATTGTCTACACTTAATGTTATTAAATATAACATAACTTGCGACCAGATTGTTTATTAATCCCCATAGATAATTGGGTTATATGTAGTGTGTATACTATATCAACGTAACTTCGCTAAAATAATAAAGAATATCTAAATTGTGATTTTTAAATATTTTTACCTATACTTAGAAATATATGATTTATGCTTTTTATAGAATTCTATCGTGAAGCGATCATGACAAATAACTGAGATTAATGCTCGTAAAATTCATCTCGGTTAAGTAGGGATTATTCTCTTTGTCTTTAAGATCCTGTTCAAAAAGGGTTGAGGTAAGATGCAAGCAGGGGTTTGGTGAAGTCTGGACATGCGCGCGGAGTGTACGATAGGTGGGACATGAGCACGCATGTCCAGCACAAGCCGAAGCCCTGCG
>JAKACV010000058.1 GCA_021821085.1 Bacillota bacterium
GAAATTTATTCTTCTATTACATCGTTTATACAGTGGTCGCAAAGTTGGTAGTATCCAGCATGCATGGCGGTAATCTCTGTTCCACAAACACTGCACCTCTCTTCAATGTTGATTTCGCGTTGTTCTTCAGTTGTCATCGTAGAAATCCTCCTCTATGAGTTGTGTGAATTCAATGTTGCGGTAACCTGCATTTGCGGTTCAGAGACTCTCATGCACCGTGTACAGGTTAATTAGCTATAAACTGTTCTTCCTCAGTTGAACCATGTAGTGCCGTTGTTGAAGAAAGTCCACCAGATATGGCTTGTGAGACTTCGTCAAAATATCCTGTTCCCACTTCACGTTGGTGGCGAGTTGCTGTATATCCATACTTTTCGCTGGAGAATTCCGCTTGTTGTAATTCGGAATATGCAGCCATGCCGCGTTCTTTATATGTGCGTGCAAGTTCAAACATACTGTGGTTGAGTGCGTGGAAGCCTGCAAGCGTAACAAATTGGAATTTATATCCCATAGCCCCGATTTGCTCCTGGAATGTGGCGATCGTGTGATCATCTAATTTCTTTCTCCAATTGAATGAAGGTGAGCAATTGTAGGCGAGCAGTTTACCTGGGAATTCGCGATGAATTGCATCTGCAAATTTTTTGGCTTCTGCCAAGTTTGGTTCTGATGTTTCACACCAAATAAGATCGGCGTACGGAGCGTAGGCTAATCCGCGCGCAATAGCTGCATCAATTCCACCGCGCAAGCGGAAAAATCCTTCGACAGTGCGTTCGCCTGTGATGAATTCCCGATCTTTTGGATCGACATCACTTGTGATAAGAAATGCTCCATTCGCATCGGTGCGAGCTACAATCAGTGTTGGAACATCCATGACGTCTGTGGCTAACCGAGCAGCGATCAGATTGCGTACGGCCTGAGATGTCGGAATTAAAACTTTTCCTCCCATGTGACCGCATTTCTTTTCTGAAGCAAGTTGATCCTCGAAATGGACAGCCGCAGCACCTGCTTCGATCATTGCTTTTGTTAATTCAAAGACGTTTAAAGGACCGCCAAAACCGGCCTCTCCATCTGCGACAATGGGAACGAACCAGTCGGTTTCAGTCCGGCCTTCTTGCCAATCGATTTGATCTGCCCGTTGTAATGCTTGATTGATCCGCTTTACGACATGCGGCACGCTATTTGCGGGATATAAACTTTGATCCGGGTACATTTGTCCTGACAGGTTAGCATCCGCGGCAACTTGCCAACCGCTTAAATAAATGGCTTTTAAGCCTGCCCGGACTTGTTGCACAGCTTGGTTTCCTGTAAGCGCACCAAGTGCAGGAACATACGCTTCTGTGTGCAACAGTTTCCACAGTTTCTCAGCCCCTCTGCGAGCCAACGTGTGTTCGATGGTAAGCGACCCGCGTAGGCGTAAAACATTTTCAGCAGTGTAGGTTCGTGTGATGCCATTCCAGCGTGATTGAATTTCCCAATTCTTCTCTATGTTTTCAACCAATTTTTGCAACAAGAATCATGCACTCCTCTCTATAATCACCCAACCAGTGCTACAAAACTGTATGATGTAAATCTTTATTTTTGTATCTGTATTATAACACAATTGGACAGTGGCATAGCAAGCGTCAAATTTGTCTGAAATGTGACAAAGTTTGATTTTGCTTATTCCATTGTGTGATGAGTTAAAAGTGATCAAGATTCGGGTGGATTTCTGGTATGATGAGGGCATTGTGGTATGTTGAAATGAGTCGATTTTGGATAATGGGAAGTGATATGACATGGAATCCTTTCGTACGATTGTTTTTAGGGAGGATCATGTAGAAGTAATTGACCAGACAAAACTGCCGTCAACACTTCATTATGTGATGATTCATGATGAGCAGGAGGCCTTTACGGCAATTCGATTGATGCAAGTGCGAGGAGCGCCTGCTATCGGAATGATTGCAGCTTATGGATTGTATTTAGGATTACGAAAACACGCAACGAAGAGTGTTGATGAATTTTTTGACATAGTACAGGTACAATCTGAGTGGTTAAAAAGCGCCAGACCAACTGCGGTTAATTTGGCATGGGCCATTGATCGATTAACACGTGTTGCGTGGACTCAAAAAAGTAGTGAAGTGCCAGCTATATTGGCTGTGTTACGAAGAGAAGCTGTGGCGATTCAACAGGAAGATGAACAAGCATGTAGAACGATGGGAGAGCGCTTGCTCGACTTTATGGCAGATGGCATGGGGATTCTTACTCACTGTAATACAGGTGCCCTTGCCACGAGTCAGTATGGAACGGCACTCGCTGGGTTTTATTATGCGCATGAACAGGGGTTGAATATTCATGTGTTTGCTGACGAAACACGTCCAGTCTTACAAGGCGCGAGATTGACAGCCTGGGAATTACAAAGGGCTGGTATTGATGTTACGCTTATTTGTGACAATATGGCGGCAACTGTTATGGCACAGGGTAAAATACAGGCTGTAATGGTAGGAGCTGATCGGATTGCGGCAAATGGGGATACGGCTAACAAGATTGGAACCTATCAAGTGGCCATTTTGGCAAGCCACTTTAACATTCCCTTTTATGTAGTAGCTCCATGGTCGACGATTGATGCGGAGACTGTTTCAGGTGCGGCAATCCCGATTGAAGAGCGCCCTGCAAAAGAAGTGACTGAGTGGGGTGGAGTGCAAATTGCACCAAGTGATGTGAATGTGTATAATCCAGCGTTTGACATAACCCCTCGTGAACTGATTACGGCGATTATTACGGAAAAAGGTATATACAAGCCTCCATATCATTTCTCGTGAGATGGGTATCAGTTGTGCGAGAATGTTGAAGGGAGACTTTATGTTTGGCGAGACAGATTTCGACTACCCTCTTGTATGAGGGGATGATTCTTGGGCGATCTTTATACGATGGAACAGGACGTGTCCTATTGCAGCAAGGCCAAATGATCAAAGGGAGCTACATTGAGAAAATTAAGAATCAGTTTTCCTCTGTATATATAGAAGACACCCTATCAGAAGGAATCACGTATGAGGAGTTAGTACCTCAAGAAACGCGAACTCGAGTGATACAGACACTCTCCGATACGTGGAATAGTTGGAAAAGGGAAGGCTCTTCATTTGATCGAATTGTGATTGGACAGAAGTTTGCGAAGGAATTGCGACAGCATGTGAGTACATTGGTTGAAGTGTTGGAACATACAACCATCATTCGCGAAGATCTTGCGGCGGTTGCGGGATATGACCATGCAACATATGTTCATTCAATGAATGTGGCGCTCTATAGCTTAATGTTAGGTCAAGCAATCGGACTATCTCATTCTATGCTACTGGATCTTGGTACGGGCGCAATGTTGCATGACATAGGTAAATTGTGGGTTCCGGAAGAGGTGTTAAATAAACCTGGTCTATTGACTGAAAAGGAGCGAGATATCATCAAAAATCATGCGGATTGGGGTCATTCAGCACTTTCCCACCAGCATGAGTTGTCGTATCTTGTGGCACACTGCGCTTATCAACATCATGAGCGGTTAGATGGGAGTGGCTATCCGCGAGCTTTAAAGGGTGATCAAATCCATATATTTGGGAAAATATTAGCTGTGGCGGATGTGTATGATGCTATGGTGATGCATCGTCCTTACAGATCAGGGTTAGTTCCTGCGCAAGTCATGGAGTACTTGTTTAGCCAATCGGGAATTGGTTTTGATTTAGACTTGGTCGCGATTTTCAGCAAAAAGGTTGCCCTTTATCCATTAGGGTCGACTGTTACGTTGAGCGATGGACGAATTGGATTAGTCGTTCATATTTATGAGCAACTTCCAATGCGCCCGGTGGTACGACTTTTCAAAAATCGCGCTGGAGAGTCGTTTGATCCGATAGACGTAGATTTAACGCAACAATTGAATATAACGATTGAAGAAGCACAAAATACAGCGGTTATTGAATTAATTGACTAGTGGATATTTGCTTTACGTGTCTCATTTGGTTGCCTTCCTTGCGTATTGAGGTATACTTAACTGAAATCGTTTCGTTCTACGAGCATTACGCATTCAGTAATTTACATTTTAGTTAGAGGTGATTGATATTATGGAAAAGCATCGAGTCATGATTCTTGGAACGGGTCCTGCGGGTCTAACTGCAGCTATTTATGCCGCTCGGGCGAATTTTGAGCCTCTCGTCGTGGAGGGCAATGAGCCAGGTGGTCAATTGACGTTGACGACAGAGATCGAGAATTTTCCTGGGTTTGAGGATGGAATTATGGGACCTACGCTCATGGATCAAATGCGTAGGCAGGCAGAGCGATTTGGCGCGAAATTTTACACTGGTTATGTTACAGCTGTTGATATAAGCAAACGGCCATTCAAGGTGACGGTTAACGGAGAAGAACAGTTCGAGGCAGAAGCTCTGATTATTTCTACGGGAGCATCGGCCAAACTGCTCGGGATTAAAGGTGAATCTGAGATGATTGGACATGGTGTTTCCACCTGTGCAACCTGCGATGGATTTTTCTTCCGCGGCAAACGGATCATCGTTGTTGGTGGTGGTGATTCCGCGATGGAAGAAGCAACGTTTTTAACTAAGTTTGCGTCTGAAGTAACAATTGTACATCGAAGAGATACTTTACGCGCATCAAAAGTGATGCAAGATCGCGCGCGGGAGAATCCAAAGATTAAGTGGGAATTGAATGCAGCGCCCATCGCTGTCGTGGCTGACGGGAAGAAAGTGACTGGTCTTGAGGTGAAGGATTCTAAGACAGGTGAAGTGCGTGTAATTGAGACGGAAGGTATTTTTGTTGCTATTGGACACTCTCCGAATACTGGATTCTTAAATGGTCAAATTGAAGCTGATGAAGTTGGATATATCCAAACGGTTGGAGTATCGACTGCAACTAATGTACCAGGTGTCTTTGCTTGTGGCGATGTAGCGGATCCCCATTATCGCCAAGCGATTACGGCTGCAGGTTCTGGATGTAAGGCTGCGATGGATGTGGAGAAGTTTCTTGAGGGTTCTAATGTCCAAGATTGGATAACGGTAGCCCAGTCCTAAAAACGAAGTTAGATAGAAAGTGGAGAGCTTGGTGAATGCAGATCTGCATTCACCAAGCTCTCCACTTTTTGTTGTACTCAGTTTGTTAAAGATTTATGTAGGCACCCGCGAGAAGTCCTACAAAAAGGAGGAACCCAAACCGGATAAGCGTGAGAGAAGTGGACTTAAATGCGTTTTGCAGTTGAGTTGAATCTGTGGCTTTACGAAACATCTGGGCTATGCGTGCGCTGAATGGGTAAACAAGGACTGTAATCAAGCTAAAAGGCGTGAGGGTTCTTGAAAGAACGAGAATTACGAGAATAAGATACGATGTAAAGAAAACACCATTTAATAAAGATATTGCGCGGTCTCGACCGAGCAGTACTGGCAGTGTTTTGCGTCCACCGGGACGATCATGCTCAATGTCGCGAATGTTATTTGCAAGAAGAACTGCTCCAATTAGAAGTCCAATGGGGATAGAGGCGACAGCGGCCGTTACGGATAGATAACGGGTCTGGATGTAAAAACTGATTAAAACGATCACGGGTCCCATCAATATACCGGCAGTAATCTCGCCAAAAGGTGTGTAGGAGATTGGGTGAGGTCCGGTAGAGTAAAGGTACATGAATACCATACTCAGTGTTCCCGTAATCGCAACCCACCAAGATGTGGATACTGTGATATACACACCAAGAAGGAGAGAAATGCATAATGTTGCAAAAAAAATTGTCAGTACCGTCTTAGGCGCTACACCATCTCGAACAATGGTGCCAGCAATACCGACCATTTCTTTCGTGTCGAGTCCACGTTTGAAGTCTGCATATTCATTGATCATGTTCGCCGCCGCTTGAATGAATACCGACGCGAGTAACATTGCAACAAAAAGTCCAATGCGAAAGGGAGCATGTTGCAAAGCGAGTCCCGTACCGACCAGAACGGGTGTGAGCGAGGCGGTTAGCGTTGGCGGACGCATAAGGCGCCATAGAATAGAGAACCAATTAGCGGACACGATAAGACCTACTTTCAAGTGAAATCGAAGTTACGATAACATGTCTTTGTCGCGGGTTCAAGTACATTGTAACGAATCAGTGTCTTGGCACAGGCATGTCAGTTTGTTATAATTTCAATTAAAGACTCATGAGTCTGTTATTTTGACGTGATAGGAGTTGCTGTGTAATGACGATGGCATGGGAAAAAGTATGCGACTATGAAGACATTATTTATGAAAAAGCGGAGGGCATTGCTAAGATTACGATCAATCGTCCGGAAGTTCGGAATGCATTTAGGCCAAAGACAGTTGCTGAGATGAGCGATGCGTTTAAACAGGTTCGCGATGATTCGGAAGTGGGTGTTGTGATTTTTACTGGGCAAGGAGAGAAGGCGTTTTGTTCTGGCGGGGATCAACGTGTGCGTGGTCAAGGCGGTTATGTAGGTGATGATGAAATCCCTCGTCTGAATGTCCTTGATCTGCAAAGGCAGATTCGCTTATTGCCAAAAGCGGTCATTGCTGCGGTTGCTGGTTATGCTGTGGGTGGTGGACACGTCTTGCATCTTGTCTGCGATTTAACAATTGCCGCTGACAATGCCGTTTTTGGACAGACGGGACCGCGCGTGGGCAGCTTTGATGCGGGGTATGGGACAGGTCTCATGGCGCGAACAGTGGGAATCAAACGCGCGAAGGAAATCTGGTTCTTATGTCGTCAGTACTCCGCACATGAAGCGTACGAGATGGGACTTGTGAATAAAGTTGTACCTCTTGCCAACTTAGAAGAGGAAGCGATCGGGTGGGCACGAGAGATTCTCGTAAAAAGCCCTATGGCGATTCGCTTTTTAAAAGCATCTTTCAATGTGGACACAGACGGATTAGCTGGTCTGCAACAAATGGCAGGCGATGCGACCATGATGTATTACATGACAGAAGAAGCGCATGAAGGAAAGAATGCATTTCTAGAGAAGAGGGCTCCCGATTTTGGGAAATTTCCGCGATTACCGTAGTCAATTCACTAATCGGGGAGGAGTTGTCTTTTTAATAAATGAACATGACAGAGTGGGTAGATACGCATGTTCCAGATTGGCTGTCGCAACAGCGCGGGTCAAAAAAAGTGGCAATTGAATATGAAGGTGAATTTTGGACGTATGGTCAACTATATGAACGAGCAGGGCGACTGGCAGGTTATTTAGCGTCTCTGGGTGCGCAGGCGGGGGAGCGGATTGCGTTACTGGCACGTCATGGTTTGGTGTTTGCCAATACCGTACACAGTATCATTCAACTTGAGGCTATTCTTGTTCCGTTAAATACTAGACTGAGTGCAACTGAGCTTGTTTGGCAACTGCGTGATGCAGGTGTCCACATGTTGATCTATGATTCGGATCATCGCGAGTTGGCACAACAGGTAGTTGAGTCCTTGCGTACATCTGTCGCCGCGGGGCCGATTGAGGTGGAGTTAGATGGAGTTCATTGGAATGAAGACGAACTTCCGATTTATCATGAATACATCGTACTTACTGCTACGCAAAGCCTGATGTATACTTCGGGGACGACAGGCCGTCCTAAAGCTGCCCGTATTTCGTATAAAAATCAGCTGTGGGGAGCCCTTGGATCTGCACTGCGGTTGGGGGTTCAACCAGATGATCGGTGGCTAACGCCTTTGCCGTTGTTTCATGTGGGTGGGCAATCTGTTCTGCTGCGCAGTGTTATTTATGGGACAACTGCGGTTGTGCATGCGGCATTTGATCCAGTCAAGGTAAATCAAGCACTTTGTGAACAAGGTGTAACGCTTGTGTCAGTAGTTCCGGTGATGCTCAGCAGAATGCTAGGTGAGCAAACGGAACCTTATCCTAACACGTTGCGAAATGTTCTGTTGGGTGGTGGACCTGCTCCTCGCCTGTTGTTGGATGTATGCATCCAACAACACGTGCCGGTATCGCAAAGTTATGGGTTAACCGAAGCAAACTCGCAGGTGGCCACACTGAGTATAGAAGATAGTCTGCGTAAAATTGGATCTGCAGGTAGAGCTTTGGCGTTTACGGAAGTTTGCATCATGGGTGAAGATGGGCCAGTTGACCCATATCAGGAGGGGGAAATTGTTCTGCGAGGTCCCACGGTCATCACTGGCTATGAAAATAATCCAGAGGCAGATGAGCGAGCTTTTCGCAATGGTTTTTTCTATACAGGGGATATTGGATACGTAGATTCTGAAGGGTATCTTTATGTCCTCGATCGCCGCGCGGATATGATCGTGTCGGGAGGAGAAAATGTATATCCAGCGGAAGTAGAGGCAACTTTACTTGCGCATGAGGATATTATGGATGCCGGAGTTTTTGGAATGCCTGATGAGCGTTTTGGTCAATTGCCTTTTGCAGTGGTGAAAGTAAGATTAGGAGTAACGCTCGACATCGCGGAATTGAAAAAATTTTGTAGAAAACACATTGCAGGTTATAAGATTCCTCGAAAAATTGTATGTGCAGCAGAGTTACCACGCAATGCTTCGGGGAAATTGTTGCGAAGGGAGCTGCTGAAATGGCTGTGAGTCATGATCAAACCTCTCGACTATGGACGGTGCAAGATGAGAAGCGCTTCTTTTCTGTTGTGCTGGAAGCTAAGGAACGCGCTCTTCGTACAGGAATATCATCGATTGCCTGCAGCGAGTTGCGGTGGCAAAGTGACTTTGACTGGCTGCAAACATTTGAACAAAATCCCTTAGACGCAACATTGCAGGTGTTTTGGCGAAATGGCGAAGAGGCAAGACGGACTCTAGCAATCGCTGTGAGGGGGCCGGATGAGGGGCGAGAGTCGCAGTCCATGACTGATATCCGGGTATTTTGGGAACAGACAACTGAACGTTTAGTTGGAGATGCACAGGATCAGGCACAATTTTTTTGTGCGTTAACGTTTGATGACTCAGCAGTTCGTGATGAGGTATGGAAGAAATGGCCACGGACACTTTTTGAATTGCCGCGATACTTATTCAAAGAGGATGAGTTTGGCGTTCGTCTTGTTATTGCAATTGAGGTAACGGAAGATGGAGAAGTAGACGATGTTGTGCAAATGGTGACAAATGAACTCAGTCAATTGACTGAACGAAGAGTCGAGCGATATATTCACAAGAAAAAGCTTACCGTTTCCGAGGCGTCAAGTGCAGTGCAGGCACAGTGTGTATCAGCCACAGACAAAGCACACTGGCAGCGAGCGGTCGCACAAGTTGCGGAGAAGATTGGACAAGGTGAATTTGCTAAAGTGGTCATGGCAAGACGTTCTGTTGTACGCGAAAGCAGTCGACTTTCTATGAAGATGATTCTGCAGAATTTACAAGAGCACTACGAAACTGGTGTGGTGTTTGCCATGATGTATGCGTCAGAAGTGTTTGTTGGCGCCACTCCTGAACGGTTGGTGAGAAGTTCCAATCAGCAAATTCAGATTGACTGTCTTGCCGGCACTACTACTCGAGACCAAAATCCAGCACAGGATGAGGTATTGGCCCAACAGTTACTTGCAAGCCGGAAGGATCAAGAAGAGCATAATCATGTATTGCGTGGAATTTTGCAGGATGTCAACGGATGTATGAGCGATATTTCGTTTCCAGAGACGCCGAACATTCGCAAACTCGCGAATGTTCAACATTTGTACACTCCGATAACAGGTCGCATGATAGAAGGATCTTCAATTCTTGATTTTGTGGATCGGTTACATCCAACCCCCGCTGTCGCCGGTTTGCCAAAGTATACGGCGATGCAAGAAATTCGCAGGCAAGAAGATATGGATAGAGGATTCTATGCAGGACCGATTGGCTTTGTGGATACGCATGGTGATGGAGCATTCAATGTAGCCTTGCGTTGTGCGCTGGTTCGGGAGAATGAGGCTGTGCTATTCGCTGGAGCTGGAATTGTAGCAGATTCGAATCCGCTCGCAGAGTGGACAGAAACAGAATGGAAAATGCAACCCATGCAAATGGCATTAAGGCAGGAGTGAGTCAATGATGGCAGTCAATCTTCATCTCGATGTGGTGACTTCATTTGTGTCGGAACTTGCTAAACTGGATGTTCGAGATGTATGTATTTCTCCTGGATCTCGATCAACTCCGCTCACTATGGCATTCGCACGTCATGGTGGTTTTAAAACGTGGCTTCTATTAGATGAACGCTCTGCAGCGTATTTTGCTCTTGGGTTAGCGCGATCACATAGAAAACCAGTAGTCCTTGTCTGTACGTCTGGAACAGCTGCCGCAAATTATATGCCGGGCGTCGTCGAGGCAAGGTTTAGTCGCATTCCACTCATTGTCATCACATCAGATCGACCAGGTGAATTACGGGGTGTCGGTGCAAATCAAACGATTGACCAAATCGGGTTATATGGATCGCATGTAAAGTGGAGTGTCGAAATGCCAATACCAGATGGAACACCTGAATTGATGGGACATGCGAGAGCAACAGCGGCACGTGCGGTAGGGATGACGCTAACATCTCCAGAAGGTCCCATACACCTGAATTGGCCATTTCGCGAACCGCTTTTACCGCCCGTCAGCACGGACGCACAAAACGCAAGGCGGCACACTGCATCTGTCAAATGGGAGGTTGCACGGAGACAGTTTACAGTTCCAGAATTAGCTACGCTTGCGGCCACACTACAGGGAGCAGGCAGAGGGATGTTGGTCGCAGGTCCGCAATTTGACACAGCGCTGGTGCGTCCATTGTTGCAATTGGCAAGTAAGCTAAAGTTCATCGTGTTAGCAGATCCTCTCTCGCAACTGCGCGCGGTAAATGAAGGGCTTGATGTGACTTATGTGATTGATCGGTATGATACGTTATTACGTCAGAAGGATCTTTTACAAGGAGAGCTTTGGAAACAGCTAAAGCCTGATGTGGTGATCCGTTTGGGACAAGCGCCTACTTCTAAAGTGCTTGGAACGTATCTCGCGAAGATAGCAGATGTTCGACAGATTGTTATTGACGACAGTGATGACTGGCGTGATCCGCAGTTTTCTGCTACGGATGTATGGCAAGCAGATCCTGCCTTACTCTTGAATACGCTTGTGGGTTTAGTGTCCGAGCGCGTATTATCTGATTATGTCAGAGGTTGGATCACATTAAATAGGAGGATTGATGAACGTCAATCTGAGGTTGCTACGGTGATTGAATCACAATGTCAGCAGGAGTATGTGCACTCAGGAGATGAAAACGTGAATTTCTCCGGACTTTTTGAGGGGAGAATATTCCTTGAACTTGCAGATTTGCTCCCGCGAAATGCAACTCTATTTGTAGGAAATAGCATGCCTGTACGCGATCTTGATTCGTTCTTTCCAAAAATCAACAAACCTTTGCGTATTTTTGCCAATCGAGGAGCAAGTGGGATTGATGGTGTGGTGTCAAGTGCCTTAGGCGTGAGTGCCGCTTATGAAGAACCAACCATTCTTGTGATTGGAGACATTTCGTTTTATCACGATTTAAATGGACTCTTGGCAGCAAAGCAGTATGCGCTCAATTTGACCATTATCCTAGTTCATAATGACGGGGGTGGAATATTTTCCTTTTTGCCACAAGCGACACAGACGGATGTTTTTTCATACTTTGAAACGCCACATGGATTAGCTTTTCAATCAGTGGTTGAAATGTATGGTGGAGTCCATCAGGTCGTTTCTGATTGGCAAACATTCAGGGGTTTTGTATCTGCAGCAATGCATGAGGGCGGACTCCGGGTTATCGAACTGCGGACTGATCGAGATGCAAACGCACACATGCATCATCGCATATTTGACGCATGTCGAAATGTGATTGTATGAGAATGGAATCGCACAGAATGTTCGTCAATGGCATGCACTATCACATGCTAGATTTCTTAAGTGGTGAAGTAAAACAAGCTGACGTTCCATTGGTCTTGTTACACGGATTTGCTGGTGCGGCGACAGATTTTTTGTTTTTAGCAGAAGCGGGGTTTGAAGTCAATCGCCGTTGTATAGCGATTGATGCATTGGGTCACGGGTTGTCAGATGTTCCGGAGGATCCTTCTCGTTACCGCATGGAATGTGTCGTGAAGGATATAGACGAGCTGATTGCAAAATTGAATCTACAGAGAATTGACCTCGCAGGTTATTCTATGGGAGGACGAATGGCATTGGCCTACACGTTAGCACCAGGTTCTCGTGTTTCGAGACTTGTGCTTGAAAGTGCATCCCCAGGTCTTAAAAGTGCGGCAGAAAGAGTGGTTCGCGAACAAAATGATGCCGAATTAGCTCAAAGCATAGAGCAAGCGGGGATTGAATATTTTGTTGCAAAGTGGGAAAAATTAGACCTTTTTTCGTCTCAGTGTCATGTATCATTGGAGCGATTAGCTCGTCAAAGAGAGACGAGATTATCCCAGTCCACAAAGGGATTGGCCCGAAGCCTACTGGGAGCGGGTACGGGCAATCAACCTAATTATTGGGATTTTTTATATAAAATAGATGTTCCTTCTCTTTTATTATCGGGCATCTTCGATCAAAAATTTACAACTATTGCGCGGGAAATGTCCATGTTGCTTGCCAATGCACAATACGAGTGCCTTTCCGGAGTAGGGCACAACATTCATTTGGAGAATCCTGCTTTATACAGCGAACGTGTGTTTGGATTTCTCGAAAGGACTACATAAATACCCCGATTATACAGATAACGAGCAAATAACATACAATGACCCATAAAATACGTGTGACTCCTACAATCGTCTGTTGTGATAAAGGGAGAATGGGGTCGCCTAAATAGGCTCGAACATGACTCCTTCCATGATATCGATTTTCTCCACCCAGTTGTACCTGTAGAAGTGCAGCGCATGCGCTCTCTGGAATTCCACTATTTGGACTGGGGTGTTTTTTTGCGTCCCGTTTGACTATGCGCACGATAGAGGAAGGTGTCTTGTGGAAAAAGGGTGCCAATGTTGCAAAAAGCAGTAGAGATATTCGTGCTGGGATGAAGTTTAATACATCGTCAATTCTGGCGGACATTTGTCCGAAATTTAGGTAGCGATCATTCTTGTAGCCGAATAAGGAGTCAAGGGTATTCGCTGCTCGATAAACGAGCGCCAGTGGGGCACCTCCAATCATTGAGTAGAACAATGGAGATATAACCGCATCTACAATATTTTCAGCAATCGTTTCAACAGTTGCACGAACTAATTCAGGTTCATCTAAATGAGTTGTCTCTCGACTTACGATATAACCAGTATATTTGCGAGCATCAGTGAGATTGCCACATTGTAGAGATTGTAAAACGCGCCGCCCTGCTTCTGCAAGTCCTTTGGCCGCAATCGTGGTAGAAATTAGCCAAGCATTCAGAGCAAAGCCAACCCATGGACTTATACGGGTTGCGATCCAAATGATCAAGGTCGTAAGGGTGTATACAATGAGTAGGACGAGCATCGTGAGAATGCCACCGTGAACGCGTTGAATTATCGCTGATCGTTCATTTGAATATAATTTTTGTTCGAAAAAGTAAGCCATGCGAGAGATGAGAATAACCGGATGGGTATAGAAAGTAGGATCTCCGATCCATTCGTCAAGTAGTAGACCGACAAGCGCTGCGATGGAGTGATTCGAAGTTAGATGTATCATGAACTTTTTTGTATAAAAGGCGCAGACATGTGTTTGCGCCCCCCCCTTGTAAATTGGTGTTTTATTTTATCGTGTATATTTATTTCTTTCGCCGAACGGCAAAGTAAATTCCGAGTGCGACAATAACAATGGCGAGTAATACATAACGAATGACATGGTGGTGTGTGGCGACCATTTGAATCCCCCTTTCTTTTTAATTCTCGTATACTATACTATGGATTAGTAGGATTGTCAGTATAGGATTTTATAAAATGAGAATGTAGCTCAGGATAAAAAATGCGCGTAGGAGATAGGCCAGCGCGCATTTTTCACCAGATTGATTTGTGAATAGAGAGCATTTAGTTGGCTGAATCACCTTGTACAATAGTTGAAAATAATTCTTCCAGAGAGTGGGGTTCAATATTGGTGATTTGATTTTTCTCATCCACATAAACCACATTTGCAATCGTTGATAGGTACTCTTGCTCATCGACTAAACCAAGTGAAAGAATAATCACAAGATCTGTCGGTTGAAACAAGCGTGCCGGTGGTCCATTTAAGCAAATAGTGCCTGATCCCGCAGGAGCAGGGATAGCGTATGTTTGCCATAAGGTTGCATTAGCCACGTTTGTTACTTGAACCATCTCGTACGGACGTATATTGGCTGCCGCCATGAGAGTTTGATCAATGGTAATGCTTCCGACATAGTCAAGACGCGCTTCGGTAACGGTTGCGCGATGGATCTTGCCTTTGCAGATCGTACGAATCATCGAAATTTCTACCTCCTCAACTCGCCAAGCAATATGCAATATTCATGAGATAGTGTAACACAGAGTATGAGGATTTGCCGACAACGAGAATATGGATCAGGGAATACATACATTTCATATGCTATAAATGCCATCATAACAGTTCGGGTAGGGTCACAACAGCGCTCGTTGCCAATTCTATGTAAATTTATGCCGTTGACTTGCCTGTGAAGATTGTTCATAGTCGAGTCAGCTAAGATAATTAATTTATGATGATTCTACACTGATTTCATATAACGAAATATGCCCTTTCTGGCGTGACATCGGTCTCAGTGTGTCTTTCTATAACCGTTCGTTATAGGTTGTGAACGATGAATATGCGGCTAGATTAGTTGTGTGGAACGGTAATTGACATGGAGGCGTTGACGATGTTTAGTGGGCTGTCTCATTTAGCCTGTTCAAAATGTGAGCGATCATATGATGCAAATACACGAAGACAAATGTGTGAGTGCGGGGCTCCTTTATTTGTTCGATATGAGTTAGATGTTGTAAGGAAGCATCTGGATCGGAGTAAGTTATCACAACGACCCCAAAGTTTCTGGCGTTATCATGAGTTGCTTCCAGTTACAGATCCGCAATCGATCGTTTCACTGAATGAAGTAATGACACCGCTCATTCGTTTGCCACAAACAGCGCGCGCGATGGATGTTCCGAATTTGTATGTTAAAGATGAGAGTGTACTCCCCACGGGTACATTCAAGGCGCGCGGCGCATCTGTAGGTATTTCGCGCGCTAAGGAACTTGGTGTGAAAGAAATCACTCTATCTACAAATGGGAATGCGGGGGCTGCATGGGCGACATATGCGACGCGTGCGGGGATAAAGGCCATGATTGCTATGCCAAAGTCAGCACCTAAGGTTCCTTATGTGGAATGTTGTTATGCGGGCGCAGATACAAGGTTAATGGATGGAACGATTGCTGAAGCGGGCATTTATGTGGCAGACTATGCAAAACGAGTAGGCGCGTATGAGATCTCCACCTTTAAGGAACCTTATCGATTAGAAGGGAAAAAGACGATTGGATTTGAAATTGCCGAACAGTTTTCGTGGTCTGTTCCAGATGTCATCGTTTTTCCGACCGGCGGTGGTGCCGGAGTGATTGGGATCTACAAGGCGTTGTTGGAATTGCAAAGTTTAGGCTTTATTGAAGCACGTTTGCCACGCATTGCAATTATTCAATCTGCGGGATGTGCGCCGCTTGTTCGGGCATTTGAGGCGAATCAACAGGAGTCAACTTATTTTGAGAATGCACAAACACTCGCATACGGGATGCGAGTGCCAAAAGCACTTGCCGATTTTTTGATCTTAGATGTCGTTAGAAAAACACAAGGAATCGCTTACGCCGTAACGGATGATGAAATTCGGGCAGAAAGACAAAACGTGATACAGAAGGATGGTTTTCACGCTTGCCCGGAAGGAGCGGCTGCTCTGGCTGGGGTTCGCAAATTGCGTGAAATTGGCTTTATCAAGGATCTAGATCATGTCGTGAGCATGAACACCGGGAGCGGATTGAAGTATATTGATCAAATCGACTGTCCTGGCTTACCGACAGACCACATGAGGTAAGTGGTCTGTTCTAATCTTCTTTTCTATGTGGTACTGAAAAAAGAAAAAAGTCTTCTGCCAGATATGTATTAGAGAAAACGGTTCTTGCTTCGTCCAACAAGGGATGAGAGGAGGCATCGGCTATTTTTTCGTAGCGGGCACTAATATGAGTGAGGATAAGTGTACGTACGTTCGCACGGTAAGCGAGTTGTGCGGCTTCTTGTGCTGTGGAGTGCATGCTTTTTTCTGCGAGAATCTGCTGTTCCTTTGAGAAAGTTGCTTCGTGTACAAGTACGTCGGCTTCTTTGGCTAACTCAAATGCTGCAGTACATGGAACGGTGTCTCCTAAGATGACGATTTTTCGTCCTTTGCTAGGTGGATTCACAAATTCTCTACTCGTATAAATTTTCCCGTTTGGTAGTTGTACGTTTTCCCCTCGTTTTAAACGTCCATATAAAGGTCCCTCTGGTATGCCTGCGCTTTTTGCCCGATCGCGCTGGAAGCGTCCGGGTTTTTCCCGTTCAGTAAGTGCATAGCCAAAACTTTTTACACCGTGTTCCAGTTGCATTGCCTCGACCGTCACATGAGGCGTCTCTAGAATCACGCCGTCTTGCTCGATTTCTTGAATGACAAGCGGGAATCCAAGGGTGGTTTTCGTTATCTCCAATACACATTTTAAAAACTTCTGCATTCCAGGCGGACCGTAGATCATCATAGGTTCCGTGACGCGTGCTTGCATGGAACGGGTGCCCAAGAGTCCGGGTAAGCCGAGCAGGTGATCTCCGTGCAAATGTGTAATAAAGATATGGTTGATCCGGGCGATACTTAGCGTGGAGTGGGCTACCTGGTGTTGCGTACCTTCTCCGCAGTCAAATAGCCACACTTCTGAACCTTGATCGAAGTGAAGTGCTGTGCTCAAAACGTTGCGTTTTGTTGTAGGTGC
>JAKACV010000059.1 GCA_021821085.1 Bacillota bacterium
GTTCAAAAAGGGTCGAGAACTCTGCGGCGCAGGGCTTCGGCTTGTGCTGGACATGCGTGCTCATGTACCACCTATCGTACACTCCGCGCGCATGTCCAGACTTCACCAAATCCCTGCTTGCATCTTATCTCAACCCTTTTTGAACAGGCTCAATATGTATATTCGGATGTAGTTTCTCGAATGTACCTATGATTTTCGGAAGTAATCGTGCAGCCGCACTTGGAAAGCTTCCAACCCGTATGGTTCCAGATTCAATCCCTTTCTCTGCCGCCGCTTCCTGTTCAATGTAAGCGACCCGGTTCAGAATGCCTCGGATTGGTTCAAGAACCCTTCCTCCAAAATTTGATACGATGATCCCCAGTTTTCTGTCTCTAATCAGCAGGACCACTCCTAGTTCTGTCTCAAGTCCAGCAATAGCATGACTCACAGCAGATTGGGTCATATTGAGTGCTTCAGCGGCTTTTGTGAAGTTTCCCATTTCAACGACTTTGGAGAAAATCTCAAGTTGAGTAAACGTCATGAGCATCACCTTATGTCAATTATTAAAATAATCAATTTTATTCATTCTACATTTGAACGTATGCTTAAAGCAAGAAATCATTCGAACCTGATTGGATGTGTTTATTCTTGAAACCAAAAGACAGTGGCATATTATTTCTCCTAGCCTCTCTGTGGGGAGCATCATTTCTCTTCATGCGGGTGGCCGCTCCTGTACTCGGCCCCATTATACTTATCGATCTCAGGGTCCTGATTGCTGGCATTGCTCTTGTGCTATATGCCGCTGTCTTACGACAAAGCCCTCGTTTACTCCATAAGTGGAAAGAGTACTTACTCCTTGGCGCCTTGAATGCCGCGATTCCATTTTGCCTGATAGCAACGGCAGAACTTAGCCTTGATGCTTCGTTGGCCGCAATCCTAAACGCAATGACTCCATTATTCACAGCTATCATTTCTTACGTATGGACAAAGGATGCGGTTACAAAGAGAAAATTAGTTGGTCTTATGCTGGGGATCGTCGGAGTTGTTGTGCTTGTAGGATGGAATCACCATCAAATCAGTGGGCGCATGATCACTGCGGTGTTTCTTTCACTTGGTGCAGCGTTCTTTTATGGAATCGGAGGTGTATTCTCGTCAAAAGGATTCAAGGGTGAAAAGCCACTCAACTTGGCCATCGGCCAGCAATTTGCCGCAGGAGCCATTCTATTGCCGATAGCTATCTTCTTTCTGCCGAATCGAGTGCCTCGACCGGATGTGATTTTTTCAGTCCTTGGGCTGGCCTTGCTTTCGACATCACTGGGTTATCTTCTTTTCTTCCATTTAATCACCCGTGTTGGGCCAGTCAAGACTCTCAGCGTCACATTTTTGGTGCCCGTGTTCGGGGTTTTATGGGGTTGGCTATTCCTGCATGAATCCATCTCTATAGGGATCCTGATTGGCTTGTTAATTATTCTTCTAAGCGTAGCTGTGGTCACAAACATCCCACTTAAATTACGGCGTTCACAAAGTTAAAAAAGGGGGCCATTTGGCCACCCCAGTTTGGTCGGAAAGGATCTCTTTCCCTTGTCAGTTCATTCTCAAACACATCGTCATTAAATAAATCAAACATCATAATCAATCGTAACCTTACCTCATGCCCCAAGCTTGCTCAGATCAAATTTTGCAGCGAAAATATTAAGGATTACTCCAATCAAGGATAAAATCACCATAATTAAAAACACGCCGTTCCATCCTAGGGTTGGCACCAATGCCGAAGACACGACGGGTCCAATTGCACTTGTTGAGTTTGATATAAGTCCCATACCGAATGCTCCTGCACCAATCAGAGAGATGGGAAAGACAGTTCCTGGCGTTGCCCAATAATTTGGCGGCAGCATCATCAGCAATCCATTGATAATGGCGGCAAACAGCAACATACCAAAGGAAAGGTGCCCAATTAACAAAATCAACAAAGCGCCAAGTCCCATCAAAATATCTGCAATCGTCATGACTTTTAATCGGGCACGAAAAACCCCTTGTCGATCCTTCTGATTTTTCGCCCATGCATCACCGAGAAAAGCCCCAATGAACGCAGCCAGAAACCCGGTAATCCCCCACACTTCCATGAGAGCACCCGCTTGTCCTGTTGGGTATCCAAGATGATAAGCATAAGATGGCAAGAATCCTCCGATGCTAAACAACGTCCAGGTTAGTGGAATTTGAATAAAACCCATAATCCAGGTCATTGGGTTTCGCCAAGCGCTTTCATGGTGAATCGAATTTCTTTTGCTATCAATCAATGCCTTTTGCCAAGATGCAGCATTGCGAGCAAATGCAAAGTAAACGACGGCACCAAGAATCATGACTCCAGCTGTAATATAATACATTTCTCGCCATCCCAATGCAGCGAGACTACCCGATAACAGCCCGCCTAACGCACCGCCAAGGCTAATGGCCCCAAGTGTAAAAGCGAGTGATCGAGCGCGTTCACTAGGTTTAAACCACCCTGATAGTTGAACGGAAAAGAGAGCAAGCATCATAATCATTAGACCTTGAGAAAATCGTAAAATCGTCATCAGCCACAAACTAGAAACGATAGGGATCAGAAGTTGTGGAACGATCAATAGTGCCTGAGCCACAAAAACACCAAGACGAATGCGCGTATCAAATAATCCTCCGTGACCAATAAAAAATGCCAAAATAGTCCAATTGAGAAACTGTCAATTCCATATGTCGTGACAACAGATGCACTTAAATGCATGGTTCTTGCAATTGCAGGCGCAGCAATACCAAAGGAAGTTAACGAAGTAAAACTCGTTACCATGACTAATCCAGTTACAATGGCCATGACCCACCGATAGGGTGATTGTTGTTCAGACGTTAATTCATCCACTGTAGTCCCCCGTCCCCGAAAATGTCATTGTGATTTCATGAGTCAACCTACAAATTAAGCGCTTACACGAACACCGAAAAATCAATAAATGAAAGGCCCTCCTTTTCTAAATAAGTAAAAATCTCATATTCAATGTGATGACCCTACTTGTTTGCAGGAATTTTCTTGACCCAACTCATCAGGCGGTTTAATACAGTTTTCATAAATACAAATCCTTGAAATTCAACATACAAGCAGGTCATCAGATGAATTAAGGGTGAATATAGCACAGAATATTCTAAAATTCTAGTGGCAATATCACAAATAATGCGCTTGCTATGCGATGTTCGCACTGTTATATTCCATTGAAATTTTATTTTTTCATTTGTTCTGGCGTTTGTATAACCGCGGAAACTTTATCCAGGTGTTGTGACATGATATCTGTCGCTGTCTGGTAATCACGTTCTTCGACAGCTTGATACATGAGTCGATGTTCCTCAAACAACCGTGCTGCTGACTCGCGCTCGCTGTACATCCAAAGCTTGCGGGTCTCGCGGATGGTTCGTATCATGGTGCCAGAAATGCCTTCCATCATTTTTTCTAACAGTGGATTTTGCGTGGCGCGACCGATGGCTAGGTGAAAGTTCACATCGTAGACCTGGCTCACCTCTTCATTCCCCACGGAGTGTTGCATTTGCTGAATCACCAAGCCCAATTCATTTACGTTCTCCTGTGTTCGAAATTGTGTCGCCAAGCCGATACAACCGACTTCCACAATCTTGCGAACTTGTAGAAACTGTAAAAGCTCTGTTTCGCTGGTTAGAGTTGGACTTTGCGCAAATCCTAGGCCGTGCGCTTGGTTATCAGTAACGTAGGTGCCATCCCCCTGCACGGATTCAATCATGCCTCTGGCCTTCAGCAGGTTGAGGGCCTCCCGTATAGTTGACCTTCCAACACGGTATTGCTTGGCTAGGTTCTCAATCGGTTCGAGTTTGTTCCCCGGCTTAATGACACCGGAGCCAATCATCTGAATCAGTTCGTCTGCGACAATCTCATAGTTTTTCCGGTTCAGTCCCATGTTGACCTCCAACGTTCTGTAGACAGCATCACATTGTTATTCTACACTTGAAATATTCATAGAGCGACTGCGATGACCTTGCTCGGGTAGACAGGCAGATCAAAATTACAGGACGGCCCGTCTGATCGATAGTATGGAGGGATGTTGTGCGGTTCGCGTGTGCTCAGGATCATTGCGTTCAATTGTCTACTCATATTTTAACATAGATCAAGATGCAACGAATTAAAGCGATGAATCCCTCGTCTTGCACTCTTCGGGATGGAGGTCATTTAAACTGAAATAAACAATGATCATTCTATGAGTATTTCATGCTACACATTTTTACTTCTTCGTGGTACATTGATATTAAATTCATCTGATGACCTGATTTATTCTATACTGGGAGGCGACGATGCTTACATGCTGACTGAAGATTTGCGTCAACAGCTCATTTCAGTGGTCGGCCAGAAATGGTTTTTGGACAGCCCGAACGAATTGCACGCATACTCGTACGATGCAACTCCTCTGTTGCAATCCATTCCAGATGCCGTCATCATTCCCAGCTCTGTGCAAGAAGTCTCCATGATCTTGCGTATGGCGAATGAACACCGGATTCCAATTATTGCACGCGGGTCAGGAACCAATTTGGCTGGTGGAACCGTCCCTGTGCAAGGCGGAATTATACTCAATATGAACCGATTTAACCAGATCTACGAGATTGATGAGAAGAACCTCACCGCCACTTTGGGTCCGGGTGTAATCACCGCGGATTTTCATGCGGCGGTGGAAGCGATCGGTCTATTTTATCCTCCTGATCCTGGAAGCATGCGTATTTCCACCATCGGTGGTAATGTGGCACAAGGCGCCGGGGGAATGCGCGGACTGAAGTATGGTGTCACAAAAGATTACGTCATGGGGCTGGAGTACGTCCTACCAACAGGCGAAGTTCTGCGTTCCGGAGGGAAGAATGTCAAAGATGTCGCTGGGTATGACCTCACCCGATTGATGGTCGGTTCGGAAGGAACGCTTGGGGTGATCACCGAAATCACGGTGAAACTGCTCCCGTTTCCGGCAACGAAGCGTACCTTGGTCGTTTATTGCCATGATTTATATGATGCCGCACGAATCGTCGAACAAATCATCGCAGCCAAGATCATCCCTGCGACCATCGAATTTCTCGACCAAGCCACCATGAAGGTCGTAGACGACTTCGCCAAACTTGGGCTACCGCTCGACATGGCTTCCATGCTCCTAATTGAACAGGACGGTGCCGAGGAGCAGGTCATGCAAGACATCGAAAAGATTGCGAAAATTGCTCACCATGTGGGCGCGGCGGAGGTGCACATGGCCGCGACAATAGAGGAAGGGGCGAAACTGCTTACCGCACGTCGATCCGCATTATCCGCCCTGTCTCGGTTGCGTCCCACGACTATCCTAGAAGATGCCACCGTGCCCCGCGCAAGGCTAGCTGAAATGGTACAGGAGATCGAGCGAGTCGCCCATAAGTACAATTTACAGATCTGTACGTTTGGCCATGCGGGAGACGGCAACCTGCACCCCACCTGCATGGCCGACGAACGCGACCACGAAGAAATCGAACGCGTCGAACAGGCTTTTGAGGAAATTTTCCACGCCTCCATTCGCTTCGGGGGCACCATCACTGGCGAACACGGTGTCGGAATGACAAAGTCCAAGTATTTGCATTTGAAGGTGGGTGAGGGTGGAATTGAACTTATGGAACGCTTAAAAGCGGCATTTGATCCGAATAACATCCTGAACCCTGGCAAAGTATTTGCCAAGCGGGATCGGCACAGAATCGTGGTGAGACAATCATGACCACCAATATGCCAGATCTCATGAGTCAAACGTGGCAGGTGCATACAGAAACGCCGCCTACACCTGCTACCTCTGTCCGTGACGCGCTACTCCACAAGTTTGACATAGATGAGTTGTTGAACTGCATGCACTGCGGTTTCTGTTTGCCGACCTGTCCGACCTATCAACAAACGGGTCTCGAGACATATAGCCCGCGTGGTCGAATTGCTCTGATGAAAGGGGTTGCAGATGAAAAACTCTCCATTGACATAGAGTTTGAGAAAAATATGTACGCTTGTTTGGGTTGCCGAGCATGCGAAACGGCCTGTCCATCCGGGGTCGCGTACGGGAAGTTGATCGAAACAGCTCGCGAGGTGATTGAGGACAACAAAAAGTGCCAAGGCAATCCGTCCTTCATACGGAAACTGGTCCTCAAGAACGTGTTTCTACACCCGAAACGTGTTCGGACGTTCGGAACCGCGTTGTGGATTACACAGGCGTTGGGTTTGCAAAAACTGGCCAACAAGACGGGGTTCATTCACATTCTGCCGAGAGAAATAGCGGAGATGCAGCATGTGGTGGATAAGGTCGCCTCACCATCAAAGCGGAAAGAACGCAGGCCAATACTGCGATCGGAAAAAGAATCCATCCTTAAAATCGGTTTCTTCAAAGGTTGCATCATGGACGAAATGTTCTACGAAACAAACCAAGCCACGGCACGCGTACTTAGCAAGGCTGGCTGCGATGTTGTTTTTGTGGAGAATCAGGCGTGTTGTGGCGCCCTGCATGCGCACTCCGGCGAAAAATCAGACGCCACAAATCTGGCAAAGAGCAACATTGAAGCGTTTGAGAAGGCGCACGTCGACTTCGTCGTCAATAACGCGGGGGGCTGCGGGGCTGCCTTGAAGGATTACCATCATTGGTTTGCCAACGACCCGGAGTGGAAAGAGCGTGCAGATTCCTTTGTCGCAAAGGTGCGAGACGCCAATGAATTGCTGGTCGAATTGCCTCCGTTATCCTTTCACAAGCCGTTGAATGTGCGTGTCACCTATCAAGATTCTTGTCACTTGGCGCATGGTCAAGGCATCCGTAATCAACCGCGCCAACTCATTCGGAGTATTCCAGGGGTAGAACTGGTGGAGATGAGTCATCCGGATAGTTGTTGTGGGTCAGGCGGGATTTACAACATCACGAATTTCAGCATGTCTATGGACATCCTGGATGACAAGATGGAAGACGTGCAACACACGAAAGCTCGCTTGATTGTCACCTCAAATCCTGGCTGTCTACTGCAAATGAAAGAAGGCATCATTCGGGCCGGTCTTCAGGGGCAGATGGAAGCCGCGCATATCATGGATCTCCTCGACCGAGCACTTTGACGTTCTTTTCCACGTCTAACACCTAACTCATTACCCATAAGTAGTGGGTGGTAAAGGAGTTCCTATATAGATAGGTCAAAGAGATCAATTTTGTCGCAGCAGGGATGACATTTCGCACTTCTTTCGTCACATCGTTCCACCGTACGCTCTCTTTATCAGCCAGAGGACGAGGGCAAGGAATCAATCCTTGCCCTCGTCACATCACAGTGAACCGAGTACTGCTTCAACAATTCATGCGGATCGCATTTCTGCAAAATCATGATAAATTATGAGGTAGGTAGTCACTCAACTCCTTGAAAGCCGCACCCAATTTGTTGGAAGCGTCATCGTGCGTGACACCGTTTGACAGCACCCGAACTTCGGACTCATATTAGGTAACGAAAGAAAGGGTCGCGAAAACCGTTTACTTTCGTTACCCTGTGCAGATGAAAACGTAATCTGGGCTTACACTAAGATGGCGGTTTCTCTATACTTCGGTGAAAATTCTGCTTTTGCGCGAACTCAACGTGTGCGGACATGGCTATCTGGGCGATTTCTGTGAGGACTGAACCAAATACGATTGCACAAGTTTCATATTTACTCTATTGACAAGTCTGGTTTTGCATATTACACTTATGGAAACGTTACCACATCAATGAAATAAAAATGGCAGATCGATAGACAAAGATCTAGATGGGTGAAAGTGATGTCGACAATTAAAGATGTAGCGAGATTATCTGGAGTATCTGTGAGCACGGTGTCGCGAGTTATTAATGACACTGGATATGTCAGCTCAGATTCTAGACAGCGCGTTATGAAAGTGATGGAAGAATTGCATTTTACGCCGAGTAATGTGGCAAGAGGGTTGGTAAGTGGTAAGACTTCGTCAATTGGATTGTTGATTCCTGATGTGTCTAATCCATTTTTCTCCGACGTGGCCAGAGGAATTGAAGACGCAGCCAGTACTTTGGGTTTATCAGTAATTCTTTGCAATTCCGATTGGAAGATTGAGCGTGAGCAAACCTATATCGATATTTTAAAGGGAAAATGGGTGGAGGGTATCGTGGTTGTCGGGGCGCGAAGTTCGGAACAGCAGTTACAATCCGTTTTGTCGGGACTGCCTTTTGTACTGGTTGATCAAAGATCTACTCAGAATGTGAGTTGTGTCTGGATTGACAATGAATTGGGGGGGTATATTGCGACGAAGCATCTCGTTGAACGCGGCTGCAAGCGAGTGATGCATGTACGAGGTCCCGCAAATTCGCCCTCAGCGATGGGGCGACATCAAGGATTTTTGCGCGCAGTCGCAGAGCGTACCATGTCGGGCAAATTTATTTCCGGTAATTTTCGTTTTGAAAGCGGATACGCAGCGATGGGGAAAATTCTGGATGACGGATTGCCCGATGGCATCTTTGCTGGGAATGACATGATGGCACTAGGGATGATTCAAGCGGCGCAGACGATGGGAATAAAAATTCCACAGGATTTTTTACTGGTTGGATTCGATGATATCTCGTTTTCATCGTATATATCCCCAACTCTAACGACAGTCCGGCAACCAGGTTATTTAATGGGGAAGTCTGGGGTTGAACTGTTGAATCAACAGATTGCGTATGGGCATAGCAAACCACAGTCACGTGAATATCAACCGGAACTTGTGGTGCGCAATTCTACCTGAGATAAACGAATTGTCACTGTGCACGTGGTGCGCAAGTCTTGCTCGATGTGAAAACGTTACCACACAAAAGTAGGGATATGAATGAAAAGGTCTGGAATTCTTCATGGCGAATTGTCAAAAGTAGTGGCTGAGCTAGGTCATGGACAAAGTATTGTTTTAGCGGATTATGGTCTCCCTATTCCATCTGGAGTACGTGTGATTGACTTAGCGATCAAAGTGGGGATGCCCACCGTGTTAGACGTTTTAGAGATTCTCTTGACAGAAATGTATGTGGAAACAGCGGTTTTGGCGTTACCGCTTCAAGAATTACATCCGCAGCTTTGCGCGGAATTATGTCATCAAATTGCTGTTCCAGTTACATTTGTTAGTCATGAGGAGTTCAAAAACCTATTGTCTTTCACAAATACGGTTGTGCGTACGGGGGAGTGGACATCGTATGCGAATGTCCTGTTGCGCTCAGGCGTTCTATTTTAAGTGCGGAGAACTTATTTGAGGGGGTGGTTGACACAATACGGCATAGGCTGATTGATCCATTGTATAGCGTCGAAGACAACACATAAAAGATAGTCTTTCGGAATGGAGGATTCCTTGAATAACTTAAAGAGTCTGTTCAAAAAGCCCGACTTTGGTTTTTTGCGACAGTTTGATTCTCATCAAAAGGAATCTCACTATTGGTAATTAGACAGGCGAAGAAGTCGTGAAATATGCCGACGTTCGGCGTATGACCGGGATTGAAACCACTGATGATCGCGTATAGTGAAACACTCCGCAAGTCATTTACCCAATTGGTGATGGAGGTTTTTTACAGGACCTGCAACATCATATGGCAAAAATAAGGATAGAGCGGATTAGACTCTTCGCCGCAATTATTGGTGTATTTTTCAAATGTCAAGTGTTATTTGTGGATTTCTCTGCTGTTTTTTCACCGATTTAGAAGAAGAATTTTCAATTAGCCAGTACACGCAAGCAAGGATGCCACGTCAGTTGTGTAGGAAATGGCAAAAATCTCAAGGTCAGAAAACTTGAGAAATTAAGATAAATCGAATCACGAGAGACTATCACTTTGCAAAGGAGAGAACTATATGCGAATCATTTATTTCGACATTGACTCGCTACGACCGGATCATCTGGGGTGTTACGGATATGGACGCGACACGTCGCCAAATATTGATCAGATAGCGCAGGAAGGAGTTGTATTTGGTAACTGTTTCACCAGCGACTCCCCATGTGTACCATCGCGAGCAGCATTGTTTAGCGGACGTTTCGGTGTTCAAAATGGTGTAGTCACCCACTGGGGGCCAGGATCCGAGTTCCGTTTTCCTGCTCAGGATACGGGATTGGACCAGGACTTCCGTCAAGACATGCCCCTATTTTCTCGACATTTAAGACAGTATGGCTGGGATACAATTAGCTTCTCATCTTTTGCGGATCGACATCAAGCACCTTGGTTTTTGGCTGGGTGGAACGAGACGCACAATTTTACTTTGAAAATGGGGAGCGAAAACGCTGACGAGGTTGCTGACGCAGTCATTCCATGGCTTGAAACAAAAGGGACGAAAGACCAATATTTCCTCCATATTCATTTCTGGGACCCCCATAGAAAATACACTATGCCCCAAGAGTGGGCGGATCGTTTCAAATCCGACTCACTCCCCCCATGGCCCGATGCTGACACGCTGGCGGTTCAACAGACCGCTGATTATGGCCCCTGCACTCCAACAGAGCTGTGGCGCGATTTTGAAACCAGTCCTGTAGCGACGATGCCAGATGCCATAGCAAACATAGACGACCTTCATAAAATGATTGACGGCTATGACGGGACTATTCGATATGTTGATCACTACATCGGTTTGATTCGTAATACATTGAAGAAATTGGGGGTATGGGATGATACAGCCATTATTGTGAGTGCTGATCATGGAGAATCTATGGGCGAGCATGCTGTGTTTGGTAATCATGTAAACGCGAGTGAATCGACCCATCGAGTACCCCTTATTATTCGCTGGCCGGATGGAGGACGGCATCACGTCAAGGATGATCGACTACTCTATCAGCTCGATCTAACTCGCACTCTTTGCGAACTTCTCGACATTCCAGCGCCCGAAGGCTGGCAAGGCCAACCGTTTACGGATGCCATTAAGGGTGGAATTGTTCGATCGCAACGTCAGCATCTTATCTGGAGCCACGGGCTCTACACGTGTCAGCGCGCAGTTCGAACCAAAGAATGGCTCCTGCTCTACACATATCATCCAGGTCTCTATGCATGGGATCCGGTGTCCCTCTATCATGTAAGTTCCGATCCTTATGAAACAAATAATCTTGTGAATACCAACTCGGAAAAGGTAAGCGAATTGAGTGTTCTTCTCGACGAATGGTACCGAAAGCATGTCTACGGTCCAACGGGCTCTCCAGATCCCATGCAGCAAGTGATTGCCACAGGGCCCTGGAAATACATCAAGTTGTCTCCTTGGTTGGAGCGTCTGCGCCAACATGATAAGGCTACGGCAGCTCTGGCAATCGAGGAGCGTTTGGCACTGTGGCCGAAGATTGCGCCGTAAGATACCGTCAGAGCGATAATAATGTGTTCTTTTCATTTTTTATCTTGAGGTAGAATTGTGAGACGTTAGACCGGAATACTGCATGAAGATCTTTTGCGTGTAATTGCGACAATGAGACACTGTGAAGAATTTGTAATTTCGATGCAGGATTACCTATTTAATCCAGCGTTGAGTGTATCGAATTTATTGCGGTTCTTAGATATACATCAGATTGTCTTGGCGGAATTGGAGGTGGACTCAGCGGTGGGTGCGTTAGAAACTCTTGAGAATGCAGCAATGGCGACGGCTATTCAGTCCATATGTAAATTATTCCTTGAGTTATATCCCATTAGACTTTCAAACAACGAACTGTGAAAACTCGAACAATTGTTAGAGCCGGCGAATTAATGCCTTTCGCCAATATTGATTTGATCGGCGGTGTGTCTTTTTCTCCCAAACTCGGATCGTTCAGCTGAGTATTTCTTTTTGGAGAGGATTGGCGAACTATTATGGATAATCATTCGACTACAGTAAAACATCATCCCCAATTAACAGAACGGGGCATGTTTATTGGAATAACACGCTTCCACATCGCGGTAGCAATTGCTGGTGCGTTGGGCGGTCTACTTGAGGGCTTTGACGCAGGAGTGATTTCCGGTGCGCTCTTATTTCTTAAAAAGACATTTGCACTAACTCGGGTCCTGCAAGAAATAGCCGTTACATCGGTTTTGGTAGGAGCGCTGATCGGGGCTATCATAGCTGGACCATTAAGCAACGCTATTGGAAGACGACGTGTCATGCTTTTGGGTGCAGTGATTTTCGCGGTATTTGCGTTGACCAGCGCGATTGCGCCGACATTACCTTTATTTTTATTCAGTCGATTTGTTATTGGTATTGCAGTTGGTCTCGTGTCGGTGGTTGGTTCGTTATATGTCAGTGAGCTGGTTCCTCCTGCCGTGCGGGGCATATTAGTGGCAGGTTTTCAAATTGCTTTATCATTTGGATTGACTGCCGCTTACTGGGTCGACTATAGTTTTGCCCGATTCGATCACGGTAACTGGCATGCAATGTTTGCCGTCGGAATCATTCCGGCCGTAGCAATGTTAGTAATAGTCTGGATGCTTCCTGACACTCCTCGATGGCATATGATGCGAGGCCGACCGATTATGGCTGCGCAAATTATGAATGTTGTCGAACCTGACCCAGCGCGCCGCGAGGAAGATTTGGCAACAATGGAAACTGAACTCAAGCAAGAACGAGGGCGTTTCAGTGAATTTTTTCAGAATTCTGGGTTACGTCAATCTTTATGGTTTGGTATCGGGTTAGGTCTGATTCAGCAGTTGACGGGAATCAATATTGTCGTTTACTACAGCCCAATTCTTTTTCAAATGGCTGGATTGCAAACTCCCTCAACAGCGATACTCGTTACTGCAGTAATCGGTGTCGTAACATTGATCGCCACAATTTCGATCATCTTTTTTGTTGATCGCGTCGGACGAAAACCGTCTCTCCTTGTGAGTCTTGCAGGTATCAGTTTTGCAATGTTGATGCTTGGAATTCTGTTTGCAGTAAAATCTTTTGTGCCTACACAGGACATGGGTGTTGCGGCATTTATTATCATTTTGCTGTATCATATTTTCTTTGCGTTTGGGGTGGGGCCGCTCTTTTGGGTGTATGTTGCTGAAATCTATCCTCTGCGATTTCGAGGAATCGGCACATCGACGAGCCACACGGTCGCTTGGGCAGGAAATATTGTTGTTAGTATGACTTTCTTGTCATTAGTTAAGGCATTAGGGGCTGTTGGTACTTTCACTATTTATACCATAATTTGTATTTTAGCGTTTTTCTTCATTTGGGGTTGGGCACCTGAGACTCGTGGACACCGACTTGAAGATATGATGTACTACTGGACGCATCAACGCCAATGGCCGAATAATACAATACAGGCGGAGCAGACGGAATAAAAAATAAATGAATACGAACAACACAAATAACCTCTCGGCATTGAGACATCAAAAATTAAAAATAAAGATGTATAACTAATATTAAACTGGTAATTTGCTTGGGGTTGTGGGTTCCACTGTCCCATCTGCCTCGACGAATGCCGAGAGGCTATATAAGTTCAAGGAGGAAGTCTACGATGAATGTCATCCTAATTCTTCTGGATACGGTACGCAGAGATTTTTTGGGGTGTTATGGAAATGAATTGATTCAAACGCCCAACATTGATCGCTTGGCATCACGTAGCGTGGTCTTTGATCATGCCTATACAGGTTCGTTTCCATGTATGCCAGCACGCCGGGATTTATGGACAGGTCGTTTTGAATTTCCTTGGCGGGGTTGGGGACCACTTGAAAACGACGACGATACTTTGCCAGGACGTCTTACGCGTGCGGGCCATCGCAGCATGCTGGTAACTGATCATTTTCATCTCTGGGAACGAGGGTCGGGTAATTACCACATGGAGTTCACAGGAGTCGAATTTATCAGGGGACAGGAGCGTGACATGTGGATCACGGACGATTCTATTCCAGTCGATTGGCCGGCCTCCAAAAAGAAACTCGCTGGTCATTTCTCAAATCCCGAAGAAACGTTTGCCACCTACCGACGCAACACGGCCCATTTTCGGTACGAACGCGATTATTTCGCACCGCAAGTAATGCAACGAGCCATGGACTGGTTGGAAGGAAATTACCAATCACCCGATTTTTTTCTGTTAATCGACTGTTTTGACCCACATGAACCGTTCGACGTCCCAGAACCCTATCGCAGTATGTATCGTGCTGGAACCGCAAAAGAACAGATCATGTGGCCCAATTATGGTGCTACAACGCTCGTTCCGGAGGAAATCCAGGATGTACGGGCGCTTTATGCAGGTCTTCTCACTATGGTAGACCGTTGGGTTGGGCGCTTGGTTGATAAGATAGAGCAGCTTAGTCTAATGAAGGATACGGCAATTATATTGATGACGGATCATGGGCATCTCTTTGGTGAACATGGCCTCATGGGGAAACCTTGGGCAGGACTTTCTGACAGCAACTTATACCAGGAACTGGCGCATATTCCCCTTATGATCTACCATCCAGAGGCGACACCTCATCGCGTTTCAGGGTATGCCCAAGCCGTTGATCTATATCCTACGATTCTGGAGTGGCTCAATGTGCCATATGAAAAAGAAGAATTACATGGACGATCTCTTGCACCGTGGGTATTGGAACAAACTGGACCTAAGCAGTGGCGCGATGTCGTATGTTATGGCCGATTCGGGGAAGCATTGAATGTTACGGATTCATCAGGAACATTGATGCAGTGGTACCGACCTAATCTTGTGACATCGCAGTTTTGGTACGGACTACAATCTCCACGTTTTCAGGAAAATATCCGGACACTTGGTAACTTGCAGGATAATAGCAGATTTCCAGTACGGGTTACCCGAGGCAGTAGCGTTACAAGTGTGTATGCGTCATCTGATTCGGACCAAACGCATAACCTTGTTGGAACATCAACTGGAGAGCAGTTGCAACAACAACTGAAGGGGAAATTACGATCATTTTTGGAATCCGTACAAGCGCCAACCGAACTAATAGAACAATACGATCTTTAACTGTTCGGTTGTAAGAGTCTTAATCATACTGAATGGACTTGGAAAAGGGGAGAACAGCTATGTTGGCCACTAAATCTTCTGGTAATATCTTGGAGTCACTTGATAACGCCCCTTTGGGGCGCAGTCATTTGAAAATGTTACTCTTGGCGGCAGGAGGAACGTTTTTAGATGGATTCGACATCTCGATCATGTCGTTTGCCATCTTGTTGGTTATCCCTCAGTTTCATCCCAGTGCATTTCAAATCGGGCTAATTGGATCAGCGGTGGTGGTTGGCAGCGGAATCGGGTCCGTTGTGGCCGGATATCTAAGCGACAAAATTGGGCGTCGTCTGTTGTTTATTCTGGATTTTGTTATCTTTATTGTTTTTGCTTTACTCTCTGCGTTATCTCAAAATATTGATCAGTTAATTCTGATGCGATTGCTGCTGGGCATTGGGATTGGGATTGATTACCCGGTATCGACGGCACTTCTATCGGAGATTGCGCCAACCAAGCGGCGGGGACTTCTTCTGGCTCTTTGGATTAACGGATTTAATGTAGGCGCCATGCTATCGCTTGCTGTCGGAGCTGTTCTCTATCCACTAGCTCCTAACGCGTGGCGATGGATGTTGGCCTCTGAAATTATTCCAGCGTTCCTCGTTTTGATAGCTCGTCGAGGTGTTCCTGAATCCAGTCGTTGGTTGATGATCAAAGGACGGCTGTCTGAAGCGACCACTGAAATACGAACTCGGCTAAACATCTATGTTTCTACGGAGTCCGATGAAATATCAACTCCCTCGGCAGTTGGGGAACAAAAGCCTTCTTACTCAGCTTTGCTTAAACCGCGGAATCGACGAAATGCCATTTTTATTGCTGGATATTTTTTTTTCTTTCAATTTGCTTTTTTCGGATTTAATGTGTTCGGGCCGTTTATGTTGAAAGGATTGGGTCTTCATGGAGTTACTCCCACAGCTCTGGTCATGATGAGTTTCTGGGTCATCTATATTGTTGGTAATGCGCTATTTGTCTGGAAAGGAGATACTATCGGGCGTCGTCGTTTTTCACTTCTGGGATGGGGAGGAATGGCGGTTGCCATGGTGACAATTTACGCCTTGTTTCCACCGCTGATCGGAGTGTTCCTGGCGCTCTTTGCTTTGTATTTCTTTACGGCAGGAATGGGTCCTGGAACCATTCACATTGTCTATTCTCCAGAATTATTTCCGACGTACATTCGATCCACTGGTGAGGGATGGAAGCAAGGGTGGGGCAAATTAGGGGCCGTTTTAGGGTTGGTTTTGATTCCCACATTGGCAGCCATCAGTCCAAAGTACCCCATTCTCATGGGGGCTATCGCCTGTATTACAGGTCTGGTATTTACGTTTTTACTTGCCCGTGAAACCGCCGGACAGTCGCTTGAAACATTAACGGAGTAGCGCAAAGCGTGGTTGCAGATCACGTTCAGTAACAGGAAATTCAGCAGGGATGCTCGAATTGGATTTCGGATAGGTACGGCTTATGGTTAACGTGTACCACAATGTATCATTACATTAACTAAGATTAGCCTGTCAAGGCCTGCCTTCCAGCCTTGACAAACGAATTGTTATTTGAGCGATCATGATTGCAATAGTGAGAAAAATACCGCCAAATCGGGTGTTCGTCTACAACATGAATTGAAATGGAGGGTTCGTTGATGACGATTAGCATTATGTGGAAAACAGTTTCTGAAGCCTGTAATCTCGCCTGTGATTACTGCTATTACAGTCATTGTGGCGGCCAGCCGAAAGAGATTTTGCGAATTGAACCGCATGTGCTCGAAACCTTCATTCGAGACTATATGCATCTGTCCGTCGGATCTGCAT
>JAKACV010000105.1 GCA_021821085.1 Bacillota bacterium
GTGTAGGCCCACGGCGGTGGTACGAATCCATCAAATCCGCACATCTCGCGCACCGGGTAGTCGTTGCGACCCTTGGCGCGGAGGCGATGGAGCACCCTCATCAGTTCTTCGTCCGGCATATACTCGAACACCAGGCGCAGGCGCTCCAAATCGCCAAGCGGTTGCATGTCATGCCAGTCAAACAGTTTCAGTTGTGGTAAAATAGCCATACAGGTCAACCTCCTCGTAAAATTGGATCCTCGTAACTCCCATTTTACCAGAGAATCGTTGGCCTGCTTGCTTTTCTATTTCCGCCTCACGCAGTTGGGGTGGATTTTCCCCTCACCACTCGATCTCGTCCCTTTTTCCCCTTGATTTCTCGTATTATTTTGAGGGAAAGTTATTTTCCCCTTCACTCCGAGCCCTTGTCTGACAAGGCTTCCCGAACAACGCAAATAGCTCGTGGTGGGAAAAATGCCGATCAGTGGTCTGGTGATAATATTTGGCAAAAGTCAACCACAACAATTTGTACTGATTTATCAGTGGACGTAGATGAAGGAATTTCCAATCCCGGTGGTTGGAAGATCTAAAACGATGAGGGTGAGGCTCAGGGCTTCACCCTCATCGTTTTAGAGATCCAAAATCGTCCTCCATCGTCTGTTTGGTAAAGAACTCCTCTAATAGCAATCCACCCTATATTGGCGTTGACAAAATTCAGCGGAGCATTGCGGAGATTGATATTTGCGTGCAAAGTTGACCATGATTGCCCACTATTTGTCGTTCGATAGAGCACATTAGGTTGTGACCCCTCAATAAAAAGGGTTTGTGGATTCACTTGATCGTAAGGAATGGCCTGTAATGAGGTTGCAATATCTAATACACGTGGTGAACCAAACGTCCAATTTTGCCCATAATCATAGCTCTGTCCAATGGATACTTGATTAGAGGAACCTACTATTTCAATAAACATTGTACCTTGTCTTCTGTTTTTACCCCCAAAGACCGGAACACCAGAATTCACATAGTGATGGTTTGCTGATGCAGGAGAATTATTGCCGGATATCGCATCAGACCATTTATTCCCGTAATCACGTGTAACTAATAATGGGATTTTAGTTGAGGTCCATTGTCCTGTATAGGTCATTGCTAAGAAACCTTCCTTATTGTTTATGAAGGAAATTCCGTTCACAAAACACGACATCGGCAATTTGAGGGATGGATACATTGTGGAAGATATCATTTCCCATTTACCTAGGTTCATGATGCTGGATGTATAAAGGGCCTTGTAAGATCCAGAAAGAAGAGGCGTGGATACGAGCGCAAACATGTGGTTCTTCGTTACAGAAAGAGATAGATTTTGAAAGCCATTTTCTTTTGGTAATTTCCGCATTGTATCTGAAAAAGAAATGGTGTTTTTTCTATTCATAGTAAAATGCGTAATAACCATTGTTGAATTTTGAATCGTCCCAAGCCATGCAGTGTCTTTCGCCACTAGGAAAGAATAGCCGTGAGTTGGTCGTTCCCCTCGATTAAATGGTGTATATGCTCCTGCGCTATTTTCGATCTCTGACAGAGGCATGAGGGATGAGGGGACATTCCTTTCTATCCAATTGGAGCCGCTATTACGAGTGTAGAGTATGTCCCATTGATCTGGCGTTTGATAAGCGAGTGCCCATCCAGTGTGAGAATTCAGCATTTGAATCGACACGATTTTCAAAGGAATCTGGTAAAAATTTACCTTTTGAGAGACGTGTTGTTTCGTTGTACTTCCAACATGATTTGCAAGTTCAGTCCCGCATCCTGTAAGAAACGTCGCCAAGGTCAGTAGACTTGCGAAAAAAATAAACTTCTTTTTCACGAAAACCCCCTCTTTCTAAACATAGAATAGCCTCTCGGCAAATGATTGAATGAATTCGGGGTTATAGGTTACTGTGACGCTCTATGCATGCGAGTACGCGAGAGATTAAAAATGGCCTGAGAAAATGCTTTTTTGATCCAAAGGAACCGCAAGGATCTTAAGCTGACGAATCCGCACTTGGTTACTTGGTATGGGGATTGGTAAGTAATCTGTTCGGATAGTTATGTTAAAATTTCGTTCGAAATATTCCGATTGGCATTGGCATTGGGATTAGCATGTGACCAATGATACGGCTGAATTTACTTTTCGAACGTCAACTCGCTTATTGGTTTAACTGTTGTTCACTTCGTGACCACAGTTTTCAAAGCAGTCACAGGATTGCCCGTTTGTTTAAGTTCATAAACTCGACGTCCTACCTGCCAGGCTATGGTGGTATCCAAATCATTCACACCCTTCGAAGTTACTGGCTGAACTGCAATGATGATTCCTTTTGCTTGCGGGGTAGGAAGTCTATGCGTATGCAAATATGCGACCATACTCTTAGCGACGCTCTTCGTAGCAGGGGTAACGGCTTCTCCCCAAAACTGCGTAATAATTGTCCAACGACCATACTGCCATTGATAATAGAATGGATCGCGTCCGCTCTTTGAATATTGTGCCTTAATCCCAAACCCCAGATTGATAACGTGACCAGACGGGATGAACTGTCCAATACTTTCAAGTTGAAGCTGATGAATCGTCGTTAATGTTGCGGTTTTCGATGCATAGTCTTTTGTGATCAACCCTGAATGATGTATGCCATATTCACTGGAGGTGACGGTTGTGGTCCTAGATTGGTTCGCTGATGGCACTGAGATGCTTTTAACTGGATACACTGTGTAGAAAAGCTCTCCTGATTTGTCGGCAGCTGTAATTACTTGCCCATTCGCAAAGGCGATATAGATGCCGTTTCCGATGGGGTCACTTGTGGCTGGTACAAGGAGGCCAACGGCATTGCCATCTTGTTTGACTTGCTCCAACACATTCATCGATGATAGAGACAAGGGCTGCGTTTTCACGGCGTTAAACATTCCCGACCATGAATAACCAATGAAAGGATCTTTACTTTGGTTGGTCTGAATACCAAACCAAACTTGATTCATTGTTGGACTGAACGGAATATCAGTTTCGCCATAATTCAGTATGTAGTTTGTTCCAACTTTCATTTTAGCCCGCTCAGCAAGTTGTACATCATGTAAGAACCATGTTGAAGCCGTGGTTTTTGGTGTTGATACGTGCTTCACCACGGGTGTCTGAGCTTGTTTTTTGGTTTCGGCATCTACAACAAACCCACTGACAGACAAGAGCATAAGTGCAACTGTAGCGATAACGAGTGTACGATAGCTCTTTATCGTACGTCCTCCTCGCAGATCCGTAAACACACGCTTGAGGGCATCGTGGAGGCGGACGAGACGTATGTACTGTATTCGGAGAAGGGAAAGCGGAACCTCTCGCGTAAAGCGCGTAAGCGTGGAGGGGTAGCAAAGAAACG
>JAKACV010000060.1 GCA_021821085.1 Bacillota bacterium
TGGACAAATTGTTGCCGGGCACCGTAAACTCAGTATTTTTATATGATGCGGTACGTGATGTTTGGCAGCACTACGACGACACAGCGATGCCGTCAGAATTCGCCGCGGCACTCGATCGATTGCAGTCGGGTAGTCACATTGGCTATTCTGACACAATGGCAGTTGATCACAAACCTGTGATCGTGCGTGATATCCTACCTGAGTCAGTATGGAAAGAGGATCGCATGCTACCGCCGTCACACAATTATACGGGATGGATAACTTACCCAATCCATGCCTGCGATCAAAAATTACTAGGAACATTCGCGCTTTACTATCAAGATGTACAGGGACCAGCTGATCATGAATTAAAAATGATTGAGACGTTTGCTCATCTGGCTGGATTGGTATTGGAAAGGGAGCATCGAGAAAAACGGATTCAAGAGCTTGCTTTTTACGATGGAATTACCGGATTGGCCAACCGTGCGCTCTATTGGGAAACGGCGACAATGAGTCTTGCAGAAACTCATGAAGTAGAAGACTTTCAGTTTGCCCTGCTTTTTTTCGATGTGGATCGCTTTCGTGTAATTAATGAGAAGCTCGGACATGAAATGGGTGATCTCCTGTTAAAAGAAATCGCGTTGCGACTGCAAGCGACATGTGGTCAGAAGCGATTTGCAGCACGGCTTGGTGGTGACGAGTTTGTTGTCATCATTAAGGAGGCGATTTTGGAAGATGGAATTGCCAATCTTGCTGAAAGTGTTTTGGAGGTCATGACGGCTCCATTCATCATCGGAAGCGGTCAGGTGATCCATGTGACGATTAGTATGGGCGTGGCTCTTTTCCCTCAAAACGGGAAAGATGCTTATACTCTTACAAAGAATGCTGAGGCTGCGATGTACGATGCGAAAGGCGGCGGGAGGAATGCTCTGAGATTTTATGCGCCGTCTATGGAATCTAAAATTCATGAAAGAATGTGGATTGAGGAAGAATTAGATTACGCGCTCGACGATCAGCAGTTTTCTGTATACTATCAACCTAAAATGCATATTGACACAAACCAAATAACAAGTGCAGAGGCGCTTCTTCGCTGGTTCCATCCGTCTCGAGGGTTGATTGCCCCGGCAGAGTTCATCTCGATTGCAGAGGAGACGGGTCAGATCATTGCTATCGGCGAATGGGTGTTACGGAAAGTGTGCCAGCAACTACAAGACTGGAAATGTTCTGGGCAACCGATGTTACGAATTGCTGTGAATGTTTCACCAAGGCAGTTCCAACACCCGCAATTTGTACATAAGTTGAGGCAGATTTTCGAAGAAACAGATACAGATCCCGCATATATTGAAGTGGAAATTACAGAAACGTCTTTGATGGACAATACTGATGAGACCATGAACAAGTTAATCCAGTTAAAACAAATTGGCGTTCGAATTGCAATTGACGACTTTGGGATGGGATATTCATCATTAGGTTATCTCAAGCGATTTCCGGTTGATGCACTTAAGATCGATCAATCGTTTATTCGTGAAGTGCCAGAAGACAGTACATCGGCCATTGTGATGGTGATGATCGGGTTAGGTCATCGGTTGCAAATGCGTGTGATCGCGGAGGGAGTAGAGACGGAGGCTCAGTTGAATTTTTTACGAGATCATGAATGCGATGAAATACAAGGATATTTTTTAAGTAGACCTATGCCTGCGAGGGAGTTCGAATCATTTTTGCAAGCTGTGCAATCGTTCTAACAAGGTATAGTGCCCACATTAACATGATTTTCATCTCATATGTCAAACAGACCGCTTGTGCGATTGAACGGCCTGTTTGACATATGGGGTACGGGGGTATAGTATAAAGACGGAGGTGGCAGCGTGCATTTATATCAACAAGACCGGGATGATCTTTTAGTTCGGTTGCGGCGTATTGAGGGTCAAGTTCGGGGTATTCAAAAAATGCTGGAAGATGATCGTTATTGTGTAGATATTTTGGCGCAAATTACATCCATTAAAGCGGCATTAGGAAAAGTAGAGTTGTCGCTTATCGAGAGTCATACTCGAGGCTGTGTCGCAGATGCGATTCGGACAGACCAAGGTGACGAAAAAATTGAGGAATTGATGAGGGTGTTAAAGGCGCATTTAAAGTGAGTTTGCTGTGAAGGGAGAAGAAGACAGATGGCTGTACAGGGAATTGAGCATGCAACTGAGCCAAAGAGTGTACAATTGAACATTGGTGGAATGACGTGCGCATCTTGTTCTGCGCGCATTGAGAAACAACTCGCAAAAATGCCAGGGGTCATTCAAGTGCATGTTAATTTGGCAAGTGAAAAGGCCGCGATCGAGTTCGCACCGGGCGTTGTCGATGTCGATGGACTCATTAGTACAGTGGTTAAAACAGGGTATACAGCGAGTCCAGTTGTAGATGAACCGTCTGGGATGGCAAGAGAAGATCAACTTCGTGCGTATAAGACATTGCAACGGACTTTTATAGCAGGTGCAATTTTGACATTGCCATTGCTCCTCCAAATGGTATCCGGATTTACGAGTGTTTCTTTTATGATGCCTTTATGGGTGCAATTTGCTCTTGCAACGCCTGTTCAATTTGTTGTTGGTTGGAGGTTTTATAGTGGAGCGTATCATGCACTGCGCAGTCGAGCACCTAACATGGATGTGTTGGTCTCGCTCGGAACGTCAACAGCGTATGTGTATAGCGTTGTGCTGATGATCGCGGGAGCGAGTGGTGCCGCTTATTTTGATACGTCTGCGCTGATTACGACGTTGATTTTGCTTGGAAAGTTACTAGAGCATAAGAGCAAATATCAAACGGGCGAAGCCATTCGGGAATTGGTTCGGTTGCAGGCGAAAACGGCACATGTTCTGAGGGATGCAGGAGAGGTTGAGATTCCTCTTGAACAAGTCGTGGTTGGCGATGAAATGATTGTGCGTCCCGGTGAAAAGATTCCTGTGGATGGAGTTATTGTAAGTGGGCTTACATCAGTAGACGAGTCGATGTTAACGGGTGAAAGTATGCCGGTTCAGAAGGCGCCGGATGATTTTGTGATCGGGTCTACACTTAATAAGGAAGGATCTTTTCGTTTTCGTGCCACAAAAGTTGGCAAGGATACAGCGCTTGCCCAAATTGTACGGATGGTGGATGAGGCCCAAGGATCTAAAGCGCCTATTCAACGCTTGGCAGATCGAGTATCTGGCATTTTCGTTCCTATTGTATTACTGATTGCAGCCATTACTTTTATTGTCTATGCTCTGACGGCAGGGAGTAACTCCGCAATTGTTCATGCTGTTGCAGTGCTTGTCATCGCTTGTCCATGTTCGCTCGGATTGGCTACGCCCACGGCCATTATGGTAGGAACGGGAAAAGGTGCAGAAAAGGGGATTCTTATTCGCGGTGGGGAGGCGTTGGAGCGTGCTCAAAAAATGGATGCACTCATTCTCGATAAAACAGGGACGATTACGAAAGGCAAGCCGGAGATCACAGATGTAATTGCGGTGCATGGTTATACAGAACAACAAATACTCCATTATGCAGGTAGTGCAGAACAACGTTCTGAACATCCTTTAGCACGTGCGATTGTGGAAGAATCGAAGCGCTGGGGAGATCAGCTTGAAGAAGTGACGTTCTTCGAAGCCGTCCCTGGACTTGGGATTAAAGCAGAAATAGACTCAAATTTTATTTATGTTGGAAATACTGAATTTATGCAGAGACATGGTTTTGCGGTATCTGTTGTTGAAGAGTCATATATAAAGCTACAGAAAATGGGCAAAACGGTAATGTATATAGTGCATTCCCAACAAGTCATTGGACTTATCGCAGTTGCTGACGCCGTTAAACCATCTTCAGTAGTTGCGCTACGTCAGTTAAAGGCGATGGGAATTGAGGTATTTATGGTTACCGGAGATAATCGGGAGACCGCACTTGCGATTGCACATCAGATTGGAATTGATGAGGAACACGTAGCAGCAGAGATGTTGCCTGAGCAAAAAGAACGATTTGTTCGAAATTTACAAGATAAAGGTCACATAGTGGGAATGTCTGGAGATGGCATCAACGATGCTCCTGCTTTGGCCAGATCCGACATTGGTTTTGCAATGGGGGCAGGTGCAGATGTGGCAATTGAGGCAGCGGATATTACCTTGATGAGTTCTGAACTAGTGAGTATTGTACAAGCGATTGATTTGTCGCGGGCAACAATGAGAAAAATCAAACAAAATTTATTTTGGGCATTCGGATATAATTCACTCGGAATTCCCTTTGCCGTTTTTGGGATTGTGACACCTGTTATTGCGGGTGCCGCGATGGCACTAAGTTCCGTCAGTGTTGTGACAAACTCTCTTGTGTTACGTCGTTGGAAAGGCGATCATGCGGCGTAGAAACTAAATTAAAAAGCAACCCTGCAAGTAGAGTACTCTACTTGCAGGGTTGCTTTTTAATTTTTATTTTGAAATTACGCGACTTATTTTTCGTTGTTTGCAGTTTCGCCAACTGTGGTGGGGCTGGCTAATTGAAGTGGTCTTTCTCATTTTATTTTTTATGTTGAACTACTTCGGTGTTCGTTTTTTGCCTATCTTGAATTTCGTCAAATTAGTGCGTTGGCAGGTGAGGCGCGTAATCCCCAAAGTGATATTGGGCGCTCCATTGTGACTTCGATTTTGCAACCCCTTTTAAAATGAGAAGTTTATAAACAGTAGTCACGCTCGCGTTTATGGTGGGACGCTGATTATTTAATAGGACTGGATGGAATAACGTGTGGCCGCTGATTGTGATGAAGGTACTGGGATTATGGGATTATGGGATTATGGTTGGTTTTCTATCCCCTATTTTTCTGATCATGTCGTTTATGGGTACGTTCGGTGGACAAAGTTGAATCCCTTATCCTGCTGATACAATTCTCGTCGCTGTCATATCGTTCTTCTTTTTTGTTTTTGGTGTCAGGAGTGGTTATGAAACGGCAGCTTTAGCAGAGGCAAAAGAATGGTATCAAAAGGCTGAACAGAGCGGGAATACGCAGTAAATCAACGATAGATCAATTGTTTCACGTGTAGCGAAGAGCGAATCGTGTCGAAAAGGAATGGTGAGCGGTATAGACCGCATACCACATTGGAACGCTATACAGGAAATCAAGTCTTTGTTTACAACTAAGGAAAGAAGTGAGTCAGGTATGCAACAATGGCTGACAACCATCATTGCGTCTGTTGTGATGAGTGGTATGGGCGTAGGCGTAAACAGTGTTCCACCTGTGCTAGCGAAAGATTTATCGCTTGGATCGAGCAGAACTGTTACTGTAGAGTTTCGCGTTGCCAGTGTGAAAATGAAGAAACTTGATGGAGCGCGTATTTTGGTCATTGATGACCGAGGTAAGGTGATTGAATCCGGGGTGACTAGTCGCGAAGGCGTATGGGATGCGCATTTCGTGACCCCACTTGATCGAAGATTTCTTCCGGTAAAGAAGATGGGAACTGTTACAGCCATTTTGTTTGCGGATGGATACAATGAGGCAATTATTTTCGATGTTCCTGTTGAACAAGGACAAATTCAACCAGTCATGCTAAATCCAATTGTTCCTAATCAGCGAAATGAACCTACAGCGCAGCTTGGTGCAATTCATCGCCATACGTATATGGAGTTGATTCGTCATTATGCCGAATTACAGAAGTTGAAAAAGCAACCCCCCATACCAGGGGAAGTTGATTATGCACCATGGGGTCCCCATACGCGATAAGATAGATCTCCAATCAATGCATTGTGATATGAAAGCAAGGAGGTTTTGGATTCATGAATAGGCCATGGATAGTTTCAGTGGCTATATTTATTTTATTAATATGTAGCGGGAGTACTGTAACATCTCATGCGCACGCACAAATTCTCGCATATCATACGATTTACAATTCGCCATTGCCAAGTGTTATCCATATCGCCATTCGGGCAAATAACAATCCGCGCGGACAGATTCTGTGGGTGCAGACGGTAGGGTTTCAAGAATATTGTTCGGATGTGTTGCCAAATGAATGGTATTCGACGTGGAACTTGGAGGCGCTTCGTGCAGGAGCCATGGCAGTCAAGATGTTTGGTTGGTATCACACATTGCACCCTGTTACCATTGATGGATTTACCTTTGATGTAGATAATACGACGAATTTTCAGGAATACAAATATATGAGTGGTCGCCCAGAGACAGATCAGGCCATAAAGGATATGTGGTCATATGCATATGCTTATTCAGATGGGGGAATTGCTCCTCTTGACTATCGGTCTGGTGTGCCGAATAATGCCAACTGGCCATTTAATCACTCGCAAAAAATGGCGCAATGGGGATCACAATATTGGGCAACTACTGGGATGAGCAATATTCAAATACTTAATTTCTTTTTTACAGGGAGGACGTTGCTACCATCTCCTTGATGATCTAAACAAATGTGACAAGGTGTCTCTCTTGTTACATTTGTTTAACTGCTGTGAAATGCGCTTGATTGACAGCTCACGGCGCCATTGTAATTGAATCAATGGAAGTTGACGGGGCTGGCTTTACGATTGAACATCGAACGAAAGGAGTTCTTGGTAGGCGCGTTGCATGTTGAAAGGTGCTAATCAATCGCTACTTGTGGTTGTTCATAAGCAAAATGTTATAGAAATGTACGGAGTTTAGTTGTGAAAACCCTTAACGACTGGCAGTGCGCGAGGTACAGTGAGTGTAAGTGAATTGCCGTCCGTATTCAACGGCAGTTGGGAGATGATCTACATGGGAAACATGGGGGCGAGTAGCGTTCCAGTGTCTGGGCTCGCCAAATTTTATCTTATGATGACGCAACAATTTTTTATCCTGCTTTCACTACTTGCAATTATTTTTACTGGATATATATTATGGCGGATGGTCATTTCTTCACCATCACAGAATAAGATGGTTGCTCAAAAGAAAGTAAGAACAAAGGAATCGCACAATCATTTTGTTTTGCGCATTGGGCTTGGAGTATTGTGGCTGGTCGACGGTTTGTTGCAAGCGCAACCTGCGATGAGTAGCGATTTCGTTTCTGGAGTTATACAACCGATTGCCGCTGTGCAGCCGTCCTTTCTTGCGCAATGGTTGCAATGGGCGGGTCAGATATGGTCTTCTCATCCAATTTTTTACGATTTATTAGCGATGTGGATTCAGTTAGGAATTGGTTGTTTGTTGTTGATAGGCGGTGAGGGGATTTGGTCAAAAATTGGTCTTGTGGCGTCACTTGGTTGGGGGACGGTTGTATGGATTTTTGGTGAAGGATTTGGTGGTTTATTTAGCGGGAGTGCAACGTGGTTGTCGGGAAGTCCTGGATCAGTGCTGTTTTATATGATTGCAGCGTTCATACTGCTGTTGCCAAGAGCGTGGTTTGAAGCAAATAAATTGAGACTTCCAATGCAGCGTGCAATCGGTATATTGTGGATTGTACTAGCCGTATTGCAGGCACTTCCCAATCAGCATTTTTGGACGGCTAAAGGTCTTGGTGCCCCTATTCTTGCCATGGCGAAAATGCCGCAGCCGCATGTATTTACTCTGGTACTCGTTGTATTTGCTGATCAATTGATTGCCCATCCGATTCTATGGAATGGTTTTTTTACTATTATTATGTTATTTTTTGGTATTTTTTTATTGTTCCGGTCTTCGTTGCATTATACATGGTGGGCGATGGGTGTATGGCTTTTTGCGACTTGGTTTCTCGGTCAAGACTTTGGTGTACTGGGTGGTCTTGGAACAGATCCGAATTCTGCTCCACCTCTTGCACTGCTCATTGTTTCGTCCGTTATCTTGCGCCACCGTGAGGATCAAGTAACAAAATCCAATGAGCGACAATCTATGATTCATCGTCGTTTTTTTGTGCACTAATGCTTGCAAGATACCGCAATTCCTTCTTTTGAGATATGATGTGCGCAGGGGGTGTATTTTATGAATGAAGAGTTGTCAGATATGCTATCGCTATATCAAGCGATGCATTCGTCTGTAGATCAGATGATTGAACCACTATCAGATCAGGAATGGCTCTCAAAACCGTTTCCAACAATGAATAATGTAGCAGCAATTGTGGAACACATCACGCTTGTTGAGCGTAAGTTTCTTGGTGTGCTGGGAGGTCAGCCTGATCAAGTAGATGCAGGCGCACCTTTTAAAGCGACATCTTGGGATGTGAGTGCTATTAAGGAAAATTATGCAAAAGTAGCAACGCGCGCAGAGGAGATCATGATCAAGCTCTCCCCAGAAGAGCTTGATCAACATGCTGCAAAACTTGGCATAGGTAATTTGAACAAACGGCAATTGGTAGTGTACTTAATTGCACATACGGCACATCATCGCGGACAAATTCCGATTGTTAAAAAGCTAAATGCTAACCCGCCGCAAGCATAACAACATTGCGGCGGATTTTACACGACCGATTATTCTTTATCTTGATATTGTAACTTTAGGGACTCGACAACGCTTGGATCTGCGAGTGTTGTCGTGTCTCCGAGTGCACGACCTTCCGCAATGTCGCGAAGTAAACGGCGCATGATCTTCGCGCTGCGCGTCTTTGGCAACTCGGCTGCAAACAAAATCTCCTCTGGTCGAGCCATGGCGCCGATTTTCTTGACCACATGTTGTTTGAGTTCTGCAATGAGATCAGTTGAGGTCTCTATACCTTCCTTGACTGTTACGAAGGCAGTAATCGCTTGCCCTTTGACCTCATGTGCGCGACCAATGACAGCAGCCTCTGCTACTGCAGGGTGATCAACAAGCGCACTTTCTACCTCCATCGTGCCGATCCGATGACCAGAGACATTGATGACATCGTCGATACGTCCAAGTATCCAGATGTATTTCTCTTCATCCAAATGAGCTCCATCACCAGGAAGATAGATTCCGCGAAGTTGACCGAAGTACGTTTTCTGAAAACGTTCGTCATCTCCCCAAACCGTTCGCAACATGGATGGCCAAGGTTTTGTGATTACAAGATACCCACCCTGTCCAGGCGCTACCGATTGACCATCCTGATCAACGACATCTACGGAAATCCCGGGCACGGCTTTTGTGGCAGAGCCAGGCTTTGTCGCAACTAAACCTGGCAATGGGGCGATCATTGCACAACCAGTTTCCGTTTGCCACCACGTATCGACAATCGGGCATTTTTCGCGACCGACATATTGGTGATACCACATCCATGCTTCTGGATTGATCGGCTCTCCCACAGTTCCCATAAGGCGCAATGTACTGAGATCATGTGCCATTGGAATTTCGTGTCCCCATTTCATGAAAGTTCGGATGGATGTGGGAGCAGTATAGAAAATAGAGACTCCGTATTTCTCGATTATTCGCCAAAAGCGATGACGGTCAGGCCAATCAGGTGCTCCTTCATACATGACTACAGTTGCACCAGCAGAAAGTGGACCATATACGATGTAGGTATGTCCTGTGATCCAACCAATATCGGCGGTACACCAAAAAATGTCGTCGTCTTTCATGTCGAACACGGATCTCATCGATGTATTGGCTCCGACGAGGTAACCAGCAGAGCTATGAACAATCCCTTTGGGTTTGCCAGTGGTTCCGGATGTATACAAAATAAAAAGTGTGTCTTCTGCATTCATGGGTTCTGGAGCAAATGGCGTCGTTGGCATTGACTCCATTAGTTCATGCCAGTAGATATCGCGACCTTCAGTCATCGTCACATTGGCTGCTTCTCCTATGCGTTGTACGACGACCACCTTTTCAATTTCAGTGCCATCCACGGCTTGATCTGCATTTTGTTTCAGCGGAATTAGCCCACCACGTCGCCAGCCAGCATCGGCGGTAATAAGAATTTTTGAATCGGCATCGATAATTCTATCTTTTAGCGACGCGGAAGAGAACCCGCCGAATACGACCGTATGAATTGCACCAAGCTTTGCACAAGCAAGCATCGCAATTGGCAACTCTGGAATCATCGATAGATAGATGGTGACGCGGTCTCCCTTTTTAACCCCGAGTTCAACGAGCATGTGAGCTGCTTTATTGACCTCGCGTGCGAGCATGTCATACGTAAAAACTTTGCTGTCTCCAGGTTCCCCCTCCCAGATGATGGCCGCCTTATTTTTTCGTCCATTTTCAAGATGGCGATCCACAGTGTTGTACGCGACATTCAGTGTACCGTCGGCGAACCATTTCGCATGTGGGGCATCCCATTCTAGAATTTTTGAAAAAGGATGCTCCCAAGATAAGTGTTTAGCTTGTTCAGCCCAGTACTCCTCAGGATGTTCAGCAGCCTTTTCGTAGATATGTACATCGTTAAAATTAGCCTGCGCACGAAAGGATTTAGTTGGAAGGAATATTCTGTTTTCTTTGAGCAACGTATCAAAGCGTTCGGATTCTGCCACGGACGAACCTCCCTAAGGTGAATACAAAATAGGAAACCGCTTACGAATATGATTATACTTTAGTATAACATATGTGATTTTCTTGTACAGACATATCATTTATACTTTACGACAAGAGTTTACTCAATGACATGCAGCAAACGATTATGGGGGGGATCCATTGCAATGTTTATGCTTCCAGATCTCTCAACGCAAATGTCAGCTTTTCTGAAAATAGGTCTCGTGGTCAATCCATGGCTCGCCGGTGTTTCTGTTCCTGGGCGCTTGGATGCGGAAAATTTCGAGTTTCTAGATAGTGAGTCGCGATCCTTTGCAGCGTTCGCTTGGACGGATGAAGTGCGCATCGCAGTCTACCAAGATGTGCCTTCTCCAGATCGGATCGCACGGACTGCAGTATATGAAATCACGTCATCGACCGCGGTGTCTCTGGCCCATCAAACATTTGGTCAAACCATAGTCACGTTGGATTTTGCGCGAAAAGCGTTGGAATTGATGGAGCAGTTCGTGAAGGAATACGGATTTGCGATACTGATTCAACTGTACACACTTGTGACAAGTTATGAAAATCAACATGCACTCGAATATTATGGAGACATTCCAGAACGGCAATTTGTCACAGGTGAATGGCATCGACCTTGGGTGAACTATTCATTAAGTGATGAACTATTATTCGGGACGATTGTTGGTAATTACGAAGTTGTGATGAAAGAGGACAAACGGTACGTGAGAATTACAGATACTGGACGTGAAATGTTACGTTCCACTGAAAAAATCCTTAAAAATTCTGGGTATCTATCACTGCGCATAAGACAAATTCATATTTCACGGTTTAATTTATATTTTGACTACGATAAGTTGGCAAATGAAATTTGGCCTGACTTTATCGCTTTACGTCGGGAATTCTTGAAATGGGTTGATGTTGTTCCGCGCAGCACAGTTCTTGAATTGGGGTGTGCTGATGGCGTGTTTACTTTTGATGGCGGATTAGCCAATCGGGTTGGGCCAAAGGGACAGTTATTTGCGGTAGATCCTGCGCCTGGCATGATCGTCCGCGCAGAGACTAAGCGCCAACGCTTGGGCGCGAATTGGGTGAGCTTTATAAAGGCTGCCGCTGAATCATTACCATTTGCGGACCGCTCCTTTGACACGGTTATCGGCATTGGATTTTTGCATTTCACGGACATTCCAGTCGCTTTGAAGGAAATTTTTCGCGTAACCCGTGTAGGGGGAACTGTAGCCAGTCTTCACCCAACCTATTTTAATCCGTGGAATGTTCCGTTTTTCTATGAATGGTTTAAACCTGTGTTGCAATCCGCTCGTAAGCGTAGTGAAGAAGTGCCGCGCAGCTATTTAGAGCATGCAGACGATGTGGTAGAAAGTTTTCGGAGCGCAGGCTTTGTGGACATTAAACGAATTGATTATGGATTTGCAACAAGATTTTTTGATCCAGATAGTGTGATTGAGAATTTTATTTTTGGTGTTGGGTGGTTTCAGGAGGAACTGGCCACGTTACCTTGGAAAGCGCGTCAGGATTTGATTGCCGAATTGAAGGAACGAGGATATCGCGTTTGTAAAAAGTATTCACTCGAGGAACGACTGCTGCAATTTCCAAATCAAATGTTGCAAGCAAAGCGACCCTGAGTGAGCACATCGCCATTTGTTACAAACTTCACATTATGATTGCTAAAATTCACAAATCGGAGTAGTCTAAAGTTGATTTTATAGTGAGGTGGTTGAGTCACCTTACTTCATGTGAAAAATAGCGCAATTTGTGGAGGTGTGTGTATGCATATTGTTGTATGTATTAAACAGGTGCCTGATAGTCGCGAAATTCGAATCGATCCGAATACAAATACCCTTGTCCGGCAAGGGGTTCCAGCGATTGTTAATTATTATGACCTGCATGGATTGGAAGAAGCATTGCGGTTCAAGGACACAGTAGGGGCTCGGGTCACAGTGATCTCGATGGGACCTCCGTCTGCGGAAAAATCGTTACGTCAATGTATCGCTATGGGAGCGGATGAGGCTGTTCTCGTGAGTGACAGAGCATTTGCCGGTGCAGATACGCTCGCAACTTCATATGTGGTAGCGCTTACGATAGAGAAAGTTGCGCAAGAGTTTGGAATTGTTGATTTGGTGTTTTGTGGTAAACAAACGTTAGATGGGGATACAGGGCAAGTCGGCCCAGGTGTCGCTTGCCGCTTGGATTATGATCAATTGACGTATGTGGAAAAGGTTGTAGCCCTTGATGAAAAGAACCATACGATTACTGTTCATCGGCATTTAGAGGATGGAGTGGAAGTCGTACAAACGAAATTGCCTGCATTGATCACGGTGTTGACAGAGCTAAACAAACCGCGCAGGGCCAGTTTGCCTGGAGTTCTAAAGGCTGCTCAATATAAGCCAGTTGTCTGGTCAACGAATGATTTTGCAAATATTGATCGTTCTAAGATCGGGTTGAAAGGCTCCCCTACGATCGTTTCGAAAACATGGGTTCCAGAACCACGTAAAGTAAATACAGAAATGATTGATGGACCATCACCGGAAGCAATTGCGGCTGATGTAACGAAACGATTGTGGAGCAGTGAAGCGGCAAGTCGTTTAGGATGGGCCTAGATTGGAGGGATAAATATGAGTGATATGAAATTGGAACAAGATCAGAAGCAGACGCCAAGTGAAAATGCTCCGAAAATGAGACGGGATCTTTCACCAAGTGAGGCAGTACATGAAAAGGATTGGTCTGATCATAAAGGGATTCTCATTGTTGTGGAGCAAAGGGGAGGTATCGCCAAAAAAGTTTCTTGGCAATTATTAGGAGAAGGACGCCGACTGGCAGACAAGTTGCAAACACATCTTTCTGCGTTAGTTATTGGTTCAAATGTTTCTGGGCTTGCTAAAGAGGCTATTTATCGTGGTGCTGACAACGTTTATTTGTGTGATTCAGTAGAATTAGAAAATTATCGGACTCGTCCTTATAGCAAAGTGTGTTTGGCTGTGATTCGCGAGTATAAACCAGAGATTGTTTTGCTGGGCGCTACGTATACGGGAAGGGATTTGGCAGGAGCTATTGCAACTCACCTGCCAACAGGATTAACGGCAGATTGCACACAACTTGACGTCGATGAAAATCGCTTGTTGCTTGCCAGTCGACCCGCGTTTTCTGAGAAAATGCTTGCGACAATTCTTTGTAAACAGTATAAACCACAGATGGCGACGGCGCGGTCAGGGGTGTTTCTCGCATTGCCATTAGATCCTACACGCCAAGGCGACATTATCACTATTCCATCACAGATGACAGAGGGGGAAATCGTTACTCAAGTTCTCGATTTTCTCGAACAAACCGATCATGTGAGTCTGGAGGATCAGGAAATTATCGTCGCAGGAGGAAGAGGGCTTGGCGGACCGGAGGGTTTTGTCATGCTGCAAGAGTTTGCCGATGCTCTTGGGGGTGTGGTTGGTGCGTCTCGTGCAGCGGTTGACGCGGGGTGGATCGGTCATGATCACCAGGTGGGTCAGACCGGATCAACTGTCCGATCAAAGCTATATTTTGCAATTGGCATTTCTGGTGCTGTACAACATGTCGTCGGAATGCAAAATGCGGATATGATTGTCGCTGTGAATCGAGATCCACAAGCACCTATTTTCAAAGTTGCCCATTTAGGGATTGTTGGTGATTTGTTCACACTTGTGCCTGCACTCACTGAGGCGATTAGAGCCCAAAAAAGGAATTCTGGATCAGTGCCGGTTGCCTTGTAATATGGGGGGAAGTAAGAAGCGGCGTTGGTGTAAGGGAGAGGATTGTCAATGGCGACAGAACGTTTTGACGCAGTGGTAGTGGGAGGTGGACCAGCCGGGAGTGCAGCTGCATATACGATGGCGAAGGCTGGTTTGAAAGTTGTCTTGATTGAACGCGGTGAGTTTCCAGGGGCAAAGAATATCTTTGGTGGAGTTATTTATCGCAAACAATTAGAAGATATCATCCCTGAGTTTTGGAAAGAAGCCCCACTTGAACGGCAGGTGATTGAGCAGAGGATGTGGATTTTGGGTGATCAATCGGCGGTGACACTGAGTCATCGCAATGAGGCATTTAAGGAACCGAATAACTGCTGGACAGGATTGCGGGTCAAATTCGACCAATGGTTTGCCAGTAAAGCGGAACAAGCAGGTAGTTTGAATATTTATGAGACAGTTGTCACAGAACTTTTACGTGAAAACGGGAAAGTGGTCGGCGTACGAACGGATCGCGATGAGGGAGATCTGTATGCAGAAGTGGTGGTTGTGGCGGACGGAGTGAACTCGCTATTAGGCAAGGCGCTTGGGGTTCATCGGGAATGGCAGCCAAATGAGGTATCGCTCGCTGTGAAAGAAGTCATTGCGATGCCGAAGGAAAAAATTATGGATCGATTCAATTTGGAAGGCAATGAGGGTGTTACCACGGAGTTTGTTGGCAATACAATGGGAATGGCTGGGCTCGGGTTTTTGTATACTAATCAAGATACGTTGTCCTTTGGCGTTGGAGTCATGGTCAGCGATTTAAAAAAGAAGCATGTTAAGCCGTATGAGTTATTAGAAGGTGTAAAACAACATCCGATGTTACGTCGCTTGCTGCAAGGAGGCGAAACCAAGGAATATGCTGCTCATTTGATTCCGGAGGGCGGTTTTCATTCAATTCCACCGTTATCGGGTGATGGTTGGGTCATTTGTGGAGATGCAGCGCAACTAGTGAATTTTGTACATCGTGAAGGAACCAATCTCGCAATGACTTCGGGCCGCTTTGCGGCAGAAGCGATCATTGAAGCACACGAACATGGAGATTTTTCCCGTGCAGGACTTGCAGGATATGATCGACGCGTACGTGAATCATTTGTGCACAAAGACTTGAAAAAATACAAAGGATTACACAATTTCTTGCGTGATTCTGATCCTACACTGATGTTTGATAAACTCCCTCAGGCCCTAAATGAAGCAGCTTATCAGATGTTGTTGGTGGACGGTGTTACGAAATCGGAAAAACAGCGGATGGCGATGCGAGGGGTTACAGAGGCTACGGGTGGGCTAATGAGTCTCATCAAACTTGGGGCACGAGGTTGGAGGGCGATGAACGGATGAGTTCAATTGCAGAGAAATTATACACCATTCGTTATAAGGTGGATGAAAATTCCCATCTTGTAATCAAGGATCAAGAAGTGTGTTTGCATTGCACTACGAAGGAATGCCAGGATTTTTGCCCCGCAGATGTGTATCACTGGGTAGAGAAAGATTTAATGACTAGTGTAGCTTTTGAGAATTGTATTGAGTGCGGGACATGTCGCATTGGTTGCCCGGCCTATAACATTGAGTGGGTGTATCCGAAAGGCGGGCATGGCATCACCTATAAGTTCGGTTAACTGAGAAAACGGTACGGACAAGTGAATCATAAAACGTGAGGCTACGCTCACAATGGATGCGTAGCCTCTTTTGTTTGTAAAATTTATTCTTCTATTACATCGTTTATACAGTGGTCGCAAAGTTGGTAGTATCCAGCATGCATGGCGGTAATCTCTGTTCCACAAACACTGCACATCTCTTCAATGTTGATTTCGCGTTGTTCTTCAGTTGTCATCGTAGAAATTCTCCTCTATGAGTTGTGTGAATTCAATGTTGCGGTAACCTGCATCTGCGGTTCAGAGACTCTCATGCACCGTGTACAGGTTAATTAGCTATAAACTGTTCTTCCTCAGTTGAACCTTGTAGTGCCGTTGTTGAAGAAAGTCCACCAGATATGGCTTGTGAGACTTCGTCAAAATATCCTGTTCCCACTTCACGTTGGTGGCGAGTTGCTGTATATCCATACTTTTCGCT
>JAKACV010000061.1 GCA_021821085.1 Bacillota bacterium
GTCATAGCCCGATAAAGCGGGCAATGACCCTAGCTACGCATGGCGCTGTATAAGTGACATTTTCACTGACGAGTTAAGGTGACATTTTCACTGACGCTTGACAGTATTTTTCGCAGATTTTCGCGATATTTTTCCGTTCATTTCGACGTGGAATTTCCAATTCTCAATCCGGCATCCGTAAATCTGCCGCGTGCGTGGTGGAGGGAACAGCAAAAACCTCAAGACCAAAAAGCCTTGAAGAGTCAATAAAAGATGAATGCCGAGAGGCTATCTTTCTGAGCGGAGGGACACCATGTGATGGAATTCATCTGTTTAATTGTAATTTTCCCATGATGTAGTAAAGTTCCCAGTGGAATTTAAGTGAGATGATACATAGGTAACTGTATCACCATTTGGTTGCGCGTACCAATACGTATCGTACGAAGAATTAGCGGGGGGGTAATTTACTCCTGAAGGCGTACCTGATTCCGCTGTGAATCTGACTGATCCGTAGTCCGCCATGGTCAAGGCGAGAGTACTTCCATTGAAATTAGGATCTTCTGTAATCCAATCCGCCTCCCCGTTGGTGGAGAATCCTGTTATTCCAGTTTGAGAAAAGGATACTGCATTTCCGTTTGTGAGATCATGAAAGTAGAAGTTCGCTGTGCCATTTGAGTAGCTTATGTCACAGTACATATTATCACCAGGAACATTGTTTAGGCCATTAACGGTTACGGCTCCTCCCGTACTTTTGTTTGTTCCAACAATTTCCCATATAGCATGGTACTGCCCACCACCACCGCTTTTGACATTAGATTCGGTACCCCCTTGAATTAGCGGATCACCATTGACACCGCCTAATCCAATCCAAGACGCACTATAGGCTGGTTGATCTTGGGATGGTGCATAGGCAAATGGCTGTGTCCACCATCCTACCACTCTTGAGGCTGGTTGCGAACTATTGTCATAGGTAAGTCCGCTCCAACCGCCCCCATTGGGGGAAAGTGTATCTAACTTCTGATTTAAATGGGTAAACGTTGGATCGATCCAATGTTTTACTGTCCCGTAGTCTTTCTCCCATTGGGCAAGCTTCGTTTGGCCGGTTGGACGTGGAGGTAGCCCGTATTTAGCCAAATCACTGTTTGAAGCAGTCATTGGATCAAATCCCACCGGCGGTATATGAACAATCAAGCCGGCTGGCATATAATTGCTCCTCGTACTAGTGGAAACATCACGATGTATAACACCCGCACTAGGTTGCCCGAACTTTCCGGATTGGGCGAACGAAACCGAGCTACTTGCGACAGATAATAAGAGGCCCAATGTTACAACAACTATTGTTGAGTTCCTTTTTTCCATACGAATACTTTACCTCCTCATATTGTGGTAGATTCCTTACAAATGAAATAGTAACACACAGGTAGTTTGGTTGCTAAAAACTCGAAAACTATTATTCGATATATTTCGAATTAATTTATTGTCAATTGGCTCATACCGACAAGTATATGGGGCCCGCCAACATTTTAACGCGAAGAACGTACGCTAATATATTTTTTGGAACAGTCTAGGGGACCTGTGATAATCGTGGCTTAGGTCAGCCTCTCCAGGCCACACCATGGTCTACTGTGGTATTATTTTCTAGTTTTCGAGCCGTTTTAGACTGTTGGGGCACTGTTTGGCGCTGTTTCCTCTCGTTTTCTGCCCCTTTATCACAGGTCCCCTAGGGAGGGCTGTAGTTCCTAAACAAAAAAGGTATTCGTAAAATCAAATTGAAGTCAATTACTACTAATTCATTAGGTGACCCCCCCACTCAGCGCTTCGCGCTTGAGAGGGGGGGTCTCGCCGTCACCGGCAAGACTTCTCGGCTCATCGATCCCTGCGTAATCGCGTTTCCGCTAATACGGCTTACGTGGCTCTCCCCAGGCATAATTCAAGTTTGCGCTCAAGGACTTGTCTGCCACGAGAATGCCGTCTGGTGTCGCGACGACGATCGTGTTCTTTAGTCCCATTCCGATCAGTGGGATACCCAACTCGTTAATAATGTGTGTGTTCTCACACTGAACCGCTTTTCCCGTTCCGATTAGGTCCGTGTTAATCTGTTCGGCCAGCGCATCCCATGTGCCAAGATCCTTCCACTTGCCTGAATATGGCTGCACAACAATTGATCTCGCCTTTTCCACTACCTCATAATCAAAGCTACGCTTGGGAAAACGATCGAAACGTCGCTTAGCTTCCTCGTAACTCGCAGGATATCCGTTTTGCTTCAATACATTAACTAGGAACCCTAGTCGAAAGCTAAACACACCACAATTCCACAGTGCCCCTGATTGGATTAATTGTGCCGCCGCCTCTCTCTCCGGCTTCTCCACGAACGAAGTTGCAAGCAACCATGGCCTGTCCCCCTGCGCATCTGCCAGTTGGATATAACCGAACTTACTGGAAGGCTCCGTGGGCTTTACTCCCATCAGTGCGATCTCCGCACCGCTTGCGTCAAGGATGCGTTCGAGTTCAGCCAGTTCGCGAAAATATCCATCATCTACTAAGTGATCAATTGGTGCTACCGTCACCACTTCATCACGCGAACACGCTTCTTGATCAACAAGCAAATATAAACTAGCCAGCGCAATCGCAGGAAACGTATCCCTTTGTTCTGGCTCTTCTACAAAAGTGATATCACCCAACTGGTGTTGAATCATCTCTTTTTGCGCTTTGGACGCACAAATATAAGTTTGCGACTGCACTCCCACCTGACCGAGTTGCCGCCATACCCTTTGCAGCATGGAAATAGCGACCCCGTCTGGTCCCTCTAGAATTTGCAAAAGCTGCTTAGGATGATCGGCGGTAGACAGCGGCCACAGCCTTTTACCCAAACCGCCCGATAGAAGAATTAGTTTCATTTGGCAACGCCCCTCTGCCACGAGTTCGCCGCGTTTAACGGTTGGGAACCGATGACGGGCTGGATGCCTCGCTTTGTTTTCCACACCCAGGCGTTGTTCACCACGTAGTTTCCCACTGTTGCCACACTAATGCCGAAAAGGTTGGCAGCCAAAAACGAAACCCCTGCGCCGTACAGCACATTTAAAACAGCTACGTCTACCGCAATTCCCACCAGCGACGCAACGGCATACTTTGCCATGCGCACCAGCGACGCGCCATGATTGGCATCCGCCCAGGTAATCCGGTCGTTGAGCATATAATTGCTCACCAGCGCGGTCATCGCTGATAATGCGCCGGCAACGGGAACGCGAATACCCCAATGGACAAACACGGCGTATATCGCCATATTGACGATGACACCAGATAGTCCTACTAGTGCGAACGTGTAAAACCGTCGATCTTCGGGGCTGTCTTTGATCAACCTGGCTAAATGGCGTACGTAATTCCATTGCTCCTTGAGTGACATTTTCGATTCGCCAGTTGTTCTTACGAGAAACCGATACGGAATCTCGATTACATGTCGATAATGGCCTTTCACTAAGATTTCGATGAGGATTTTCCATCCAATCGGTTTTAACTGCACGCCTTCGATCACGTCACGTCGAAACATGATGAATCCACTTGTTGGATCGTTAATTGGGCGTACTTTCTTTAACGCTATCTTCCCCATCATTCTCGCGACCCACGAGATGAGCTTGCGATGCACGGTCAGTCCACCATCATCACCGCCTGGAACAAAGCGACTAGGGATCACCACATCATAACCAGCTTCAATCTGGTCGAGCATGCAGTTCAGCATATCCGGCGGGTGTTGAAGGTCTGCATCCAGCACCGTGATCACGTTGCCTTTGGCAAGCTGGAATCCGCGTACCACGGCAGTGCCAAGGCCGCGCTCGTTTTCACGGTGTTCGTAGCGTACACGAGGATTAACAGAGGCGAGTTGTTGTAGGACATCCGGAGTGTTGTCCGTGCTGTCATCAACAAAGATGATCTCGTAGTTGGTTGTGGACTCAAGAGCTTCGTTAATCGCGTTCGCAATGAGCGATACGTTTTCAGACTCGTTACACGTGGGTATCACAATACTGATGAGCATGAAAAAACCCCCTTCGTGAAGATTGTTTCACAGCAAGAGGGTCGATTTCGTTCCAATTTTGTGCGGATTAGAGCAACGTTCCGCATATGTCGCACATGCGTCAATGGCGCAATCACTCAGCTAAAATCTTACTGAAAGGACCCGTTATTTCACCACCAGCAACAAAAATCCAGCCACAGCGACTAATCCAATGGTATGATCCACTGCACTCCCCGTCTTTACTAGTCGTACTCCTTGTCGTGTAGGAAATGGCCACAGCAAAGGTACACCACCTGCAATTCCATCCGCAATCAAATGAAGCGCGTATCCTGCCATCGCCGCCTCTGCACAAACTGCCCACAACCCATGCAAACTCATCATCATGCCGAGTGAGAACAACCCAATCCCAAGCACGCTATGCGTGAACGTCCGGTGACTCGTGAAAGCCGCCCCCATACTCCAAGCAAAAAAGGCTAGTCCAGCCACTAATGGCATCCCATGAGTGACCACACCATAAATAGCGAACAGCCCCATGGCTCCAAGCGCGATTTTCCGCATCACATTCGCTCGTGAAAATAGGGTCAACGCAAGCAACGCATACCCTACTAAGCTAAACGGTGTCAGTGGCACATGTCCTACAAAGAGCACATATAAAGCGATCAGAAGAAAAACAAGCCGTCCAACCATCTCTGCTTTCCTTGCTAACAGCGAATGCGACTCATCCAGATCAGGCACAAGCGATCCCAAGACTGCTCCTACGACCACTAACGCTTCTGGTACTAGATTGAGTGTCCTCATCGCTGAAATAGGTTCCCATGGAAATCGAATCAACAGCGGCGTGATAACCGTTGCCCCAATCGCTCCAATCGCCATATGTGTGCGTCCGAGCATGTCACTCATTCCTCTCCTTGATCAACGATCTCATCAATGGAAAATTGCCAGTGATTGAGCGCGTCGAGTAATTCGGGTGCATACTTCTCCATCTGTTTCGTCACTCTATCTGCCCACTCTTCTTGCGTTTGTCCATGTAATTTGATTAAGGTTGTCTGTTTCCCTGCCTGCACTTGCTGATAGGCTTTTGCTGCAATCATGATGTATTCGCGCAACTTGAAGATCGATATATCCGACCGAATTAAGAAAAGCAAGCTAATATTGCGCAACTCAGACGGTGGGATCTTCCTCAAATATTGTTCAAACTGGTCTGCGTTAAGCGAGACCTCGATGTCGTCCATGATTTCTCACCTCTTCTATATATAATACAATTCTTAGTACTATTTCTTTAGGCAATACACGACCAAATTTCGCAAAATACGCCTCTAACGCCCTGATCTACTTTTTACTGATGTGAAACAATAACTAAAGATTCGCGATTGGACTTGGGCATTTGACCGATCCAATATCCGCTTGGTATCAATTCCTCCACTAACTGCTCTTACGAACGCTCTACCGTGGCCTTGAATGCTGCGATTTCCCATTCGGCTTTGTAGTTTTGCTTTGATGTGAGTTGGTACAGCGGTTGGTGGCACTGTCCGAATTACCTTGCCACCATCGCAAGTTTCTTGCCCACTCGCTCGACTGCCACACACAGCTCGTCCCATAGTTGTGTTAAAGCAGGATTCATCTCATCCGCAACAACAATTCGCAGCGGCATTAGTTCCGAATCGATCCGGTCAATCCGGTCGTATTGCTTGGTAATTGCTGTCTGTAGCTGCTTGCAGGCAAATTCGATCCGTTTGTCCTCATCTTCCATCAATACAAGTTGACAGGCAATTTGCTTCGCGGCCCCCTCCATCTTTTTGATGGCTATGTGACCCTCTTTACCGAATTCCACGTCAACACCGCACGCTTGAGCAAAGATCAAATTTCGACTGGGTGACTTTACATATTGGTCTGCCGCCAGAGCAATCTTCGCTTGGTCCACGACAGATTGACGTGGATGACTATGATCCGCTATGACGGATGGCCCATCGATTTCATCTACGTTGTTGCCCTCATCATCTTTAAACCAACGTAATCCATCTGCAGGATTGTCAGATTCAACGGATTCGTCACCGCTACCGTCAAAAGCTTCGACAATGCGGTCTGACTCGGGATCATTCCCCGCGTTTTCCTGGACCTCAACTTCTTTGTCGCCGTATGCTTCAACGAAGCTTTTAGCCTCGTTTTCCGTCAGCCGATAGTCCGCCTTTTTGATCCTGTCCGGTGGGATGCTATCAAACACTTTGCGCTGATTTTCAGAAGACAACCTGGATAAGATGGATCCCGTTTTGACGCCGATCTTCTCCTGGGACACAAGTTCCTGTAATTGGGGGATGAGTTTCAGCAGCGCTAAATAGCGCTTGAAATTGGATTTTTTCATGTCGAACAACGCTGCAATTTCGTCCAACGTCTTGCGCCCGACCGGACCCGCTTCGCCCTCAACCACCTCATCTCGCCTGCTCCCGCCATGTGGAATGCCGATGGACTTGACCACAATCTTGAACGTCCACGACAGCTTCATCGCGTCTTTCTCGTCACCGGTGCGCTTATGGTTGTCGAGCACCATTAGATACCTGGCCGTTTCATCGTTCACGTCATAATAGTGGACTGGGACTTCCGGCAGTCCAAGTTCCAGTGCGATTCGATGACGAGTGTGGCCGCCGATGATGACGTTTGTGCCAGCCTGGATTTTGAGCGGATCGTTGATCCCATCTGTTTCGACACTTTCTTTGATGAGCCTGAACTTGCCCTCTTCTTTGCGCAGTGTGCTCCCCGCCAAATCACGGTCTGGATGGGGAATCAGCGTTTGTGGGTCAATAAATGCAATGTCGTCCATATCAACCACCTTCCTTCGGCAAAAACATTCTGATCTGATTGTCCAGCGAAAATAGCGTGAATGCCGTTCCAATTTTGTGCGGATTTTGTGGTGGGAAAAGGAAAATAATTTCCAGTTAAACGAAATGACGCTTTCCCGCCAAAAAGGTGGGGAAAGATCATTGACACAGAGTTTTGTCACACACACACCCCCAATTAGGAAATCTTCTCGCCCCCAAAAAAATTAATACGTGGATTTACCACACAATTGGAATTAGAAAAAAATGGTTGATCATGCGAGATCCGTTTAGACAACTCAGAAATACGGAAGCAACCACCATGTATTCGGAAGAATTAGAAGAGTACATTGAGGGATCATCCGATGAAGAAGAAATTTTAGCTTATATAGAATCAATGAGGAAAGGAGAATGAATCCATTTGAACACATAATCAGTACGAAAAAAGCAGCAGCGATATTCGGTAAATCAGAACGTCAAATCCGAAACGACTGCAAAAACAGAAAGCTAATCGTTCAACTTTTAGATTCAACCGACCCAAAATCACCCTGGTTGATATATCTGCCGCCCGAACAGCACCCTCCCAAATAATAACGGAGGGTGTTTTAATTCCCAAAAAAGAGCCGAATTGTGGCTCTTGATCGGATGGGCAGGTAGAGTTCGTTTTGACCACATGAAAAAGAGCCACAGCGTGGCCCCTGATTCGATGGGTTACATCTCTTGCCGTTGCTTTACTCGCGCCCGACATGCTTCCATCGTTCCGCGAGTCCCTTTCGATTCTCAAAGCGCAATAACTCAACCGCGTTGCGCACCTGCCGTCCATCCAATCGAACACGCAGATACTGCAGGATCACGCTTGGCAACTGCTGTACGTAGCCAACCCACTCGCGTGTTTGAACATCAAGTTCCGCCTCATCTCCAAATGCAACAAGTTCCGCCTCATCTCCAAATGCAACGAGATTGACATCGGCGGACACTTCCGTGATGTTGGCGGTGATGTACTGCATCATAGCGATCCCCTTCCCTACGTTACTCCGGGCGCGATCCAGACGCGCCTACCGTTGCGTCCGAATCGCGCCCTCTACTTCCCGCCCGGCCAGTCGATCAGACGAAATTCGATCCATTGCGGTACATCACCAAATTCAATACCCTCGTCATTAACGATTGCTTTATACGACTTGATCTCACTCTCATTCGTCACGTACAGCGTGTATTTCGCCCGTTCCATGGCCTTCCCAGTAAGCAGATCGATCATACGCATGAACTTCGCTCCGTAAGAGGTGTCCACATATTCTACCTGACCATCTGGATGGGTTATGCGATAAAAAAAGGCGTGGTCTGTTGTTGACTCGACCTTCCCACCCATAAACTTTACGTTTTCGATCAGTGCGTCCAGCACAGCCCAACGATTGTCTTGCAGTATGCCCAGGAACCATTTCGGGTGTTCAAGCGAGAATTCGTAGGACACGAACCGGAAGTACAGCGCCGCCTTTACACCTTTTGTACGATCCGCCTTAACCGCAAGCTCATGAACGCGTCCCAGGTGTTCACCGCGGACTAGCATGATTGCGTCGAATTGACCGTAGAATTGAGGTTGAAACATCATTTTTGTGGTGTTAACCACCGCTTTGATCTGATTGACGTACACGCCAATTCCCCACATATGATCTCCTACACGAATGAATCCCGACGTGCTTAACCTTTCCCCGCCTTTTAAATATCCTGCTTGTTTAAGATCGTAGGCTGCAAACTGATTCGGTACCCACTCAACCGACAAATTCCGGCTGATTTCATGAACGCGGGTAAACAACTCAATGACGTGCAGCGTATTCTCCACGTTTTTTGGTTTGTGATCCCCACCGTTTGTATAGCCTATTTCCTCATAATCGTTCGCAATCTCAAATCTTAGCAGAGCCTCTGCCGTCAATGTGTATACCCCTTTTTTCTTCGGGTATATCCATTCACGGCGTTCGGCATCGTACCTTTTCAACGACATCATTTGTTTGTGAATATATGGATACCGTGTCAACCAATACGATATCCGTTCATCCGTTTCACTCGGCAAACACCTTCTTAACTGTTCCAACGTCGCCGCACGAAAAACGTATAAACATGCAACTAGCTCTTCCATTTTACGCGCGCCTTCCACGCTCATTTTACCCGGTACTCCAAACATCAATCGCTTCGCTGCATCGATTCGTTCCCGCGTACTCGACTTTTTCCCTCGTGCCATAAGCCACCTCCCAAAATCGTTCGTGTAGAGCTTGAATTCAACCTCTACACGAACCTTCGTATTTATTACTAAAAATCTAGACATCCGTTTTTTGCACCTGTTAGTTTACATAATCAGCAGTTTACTCGGTGATGAATTTTCGGAATAACGAGGACTTTCATGGATTTTTTCCTGTTAAATTGCATGACGTTCATTCTCTTTTTTTAATGTTTTTTTCTGATCATCTATCCATTGAAATAATCCACAAGATTGTTAGAACTGTTTTTTTTATATTCTTACATCTGTCAGGATTATAACGTTCCCGCTCCTGAAAATTAGAACACTCTTCCAGAGTTATTTTTACGAATATCATGACTGTAATCGTCTGGAAGTTTTCTGAGCCTAATTCGTACTTCTGGATTTTCGCGATCCCGCGTATAGGTTGCATAAATTTTCAGACTTTCTGCATCATCATTCATAATGAAACGGCGTTGGACAAACGCATCCACAACGGGCCGATACCAAAAATGATCTGGGTCACCAAGCGTTCTGTTTGGTTTGAATACCACTATATCGACTTGTGCGTTTTTTATTGGCAAATCAAAAGGCACGTGTGGTTCGAGTTTTTTAAGTACACCTTCGATCATCCAGTGCCACTCGTGAGTAGCTTGAACAAGATTGTTAAGCTGTTTGTACTTTTTCACCATGTAGATAAATGCTGTCGTGGAAGTCACCCAATCATAGGGGACGGATATTTCAATATAGTCCTCTCCGACGTATCCATGAAAACCGAGTTGTTCAACCTCTCTTTGTCCTGGATCCGCTGATGTACTTCGAGTCACTTCAGTTGCTTTCAGTCTAGTTAAGTAAGCACGAATAGATCGTGCTTGATGTTCCACTTTGCCAACACTCTGACGTATTTGCCGCATTCTCTCCAGGTCGTCGTCTCCAACAAACCTCACGCCATTTTGAAAGTAGAAGTCTACCATTTGTTCGGCTGCACCTTCAAGTTCATATAAAACACGCATTAAGCCACCGAGACTTTCAATGGTTTGAACGGTTTCAGGATTGATTTTTTTTGATACCGAAATATCTGTTTCAACTTCTTGTTTGTTTTCCTTGAATTGATCCATGTCGTTGAGTCCTCCTCTTTTTTCTTATTCTGGCACATCGGATTCGACGTGCCGTTCCAATTTTGTGCGAATTTTAGATAGTGCTTGACAACAAAAAAGGTACACCATATATATTTCCGGTGCGCTCATCAAAGAATGGATCAGGAACATAACAACTATCCTACTCGATTCATCGATTTATTATCATTGAATGATAAATTATAGCCATGTTGTAGATCACTGAATAATGCAGAATGTAATCAACGTGGTGTTACTTATCATTAAATATGTAATTATTGATGAATGCACAAAATCCACAGTACGAAAATAAACGTTATTGATAAATGAATGTGCTATAATTATCAACAGATATAAGCAGTGATCTGTTAGTGATCAATGATTGATGCATATATGTACCTACACTCGAAAGGGGATTTTCACTTGAAGAACATTGGATTAGATGTTGGGAACGGATCGATTGCCTACGCAATTCAATCGGAGCAAGAAATTCACACACATACGTATCCATCTACTTTTGGTGTAGTAGATACCGATGTCGAATTTCTTAAACAACAAGAACAGCCACCTCTCTACTTTGTTGAAGGAACCAACTACGCGCTTGGATATGAGGGAATACGTTCCTATCGGTCTCTTCCGCTTGATGCCTATGATCGAACCAATCGCTATGAAAATAGTACGTTCGTTTTGTTCAACAAACTTGCCTTATTAGATGCCGCCACTTCCGATGGACAAACCGGTATGATTGAATGTTCTATTGTTGTGGGGACTCCCGCTGAAGATTTCAAAAAGCCACTCGTAGAACATCTCAAATCATGGTTTCAAGCGCCTATAACAGGAACAAAAAATAATGAGCAACTTGTTCTCATGGTAAAGAATGTAGAAGTCATTAGTCAGCCGATTGCTGTTCTCATGGATGCCTACTATGACGATCACGGATATGTAACTGACGAAGACATTGAAAATGAAAAGATCCTTGTCATTGATAGTGGGTCAGGAACGTTAGATCTTAGTGTATTTGAATCCATGGCCGTAACGAAACAAGTGAGCGAAGCGATTGGTGTCAACGATGTTTATCAGTTTATACTGGATGAAATAAGAAAACGTGAACCTAAAATGCGTATTGATCCTTTTGAACTGGAGCAACAACTTCGTTCTCAACCTGGCGAAAATAAAACGGCAAGATATGGCGCTCTACGGATGGATGTCACTGATTTTTATCGCACGGGCATGCACCAAACGTGGGAGCGCATGAAGCGCATCATCATGCGTCACTTCCCGGATCGGAAGGAATTTGATCGCATTTTATTAGCAGGTGGTAGCGGTAGTGCCTTTCTATCACAATTTGAGAAATGGCATCCTGACCTCTTTGTCGCACAAGATGCTCAGTTAGCTATCGCAAGAGGCATGTTGAAATATTTGTTAGCGAGGGACACACAATGAAACGATTTACGTTGCTATACGATGAAGAGTACGACAAAGACATCGCTGATTTATTACAGAGTGTGCCAACCAAACGTCGAAGTGAAAAGATTCGAAGTCTCATTCGGGAAGGATTATGTGCAGAAGAAAACAGAAAAACAACAGGTGGTATGAAAAGTGAAAATCAAGTTCAGAATGACCATGCAGTACAAGACCGCGTAAAAAAACGTAGAGCTTTTACCTTTGACCCAGAATAGTCATAGTTGGAAAGGCGAGATAATCCATGGCTAAACCTTTTCATTTAGAGCTTCGAGGATCACTGCCTAATTTGATGGATCAATTCAAAGAAATTAATCAGGTTATTCTATTTGGATCGCGAGCCCGTGGAGATCATGAAGAACGTTCAGATATTGACCTTGCGATAGACGCTGAAGTATCCGAATACATGTGGGATCGGATTTGCTCGTATATCGAAGAAGAAGCAGAAACTTTATTACCATTCGATCTCATTTGGCTTCAACACACTTCCGAAACTCTACGACAACGAATAAACCAAGAAGGGATTGTACTATATGAGCGAAAAAGTAGACCAAAGTCTTCTTAACGTTGAAAAGGCTCTCTCCAAATTGCATATAGCACTCGACAAGAAAATCACCGATGAACTGAACGACGAAATCCTAATAGACGGAACGATACAACGTTTTGAATTCTGTATCGAATTATTTTGGAAACTGTTGAAACGCGTACTTTTAGAAGAAGGTATAGCTACAGGAACACCGCGTGAAGCCATTCAACAGGCTTTTCAAGCTCATTGGCTCAAAAACGAACAAACATGGGTACAAATGTTACGAGATCGAAATCAAACGAGTCATACCTATGATGAGGCATTAGCAGACGAAATCTATGCACGTATCCCGAGTTATTATCTGGCCATGCTACAAGCGTTGGAGAAAATTAAAGAAAAACGATCGTGAAAAACCTTTTTCATAGAAAGGCCGCCTACAAGGCGGCCTTTCTACTTCGATCCAAATGCAAGTATTGTACCTACGAATAGACTAAAAAGAGCAAATGTTCGAATCACAAAGCGGTACGCACGTTCATCGCTCAATCATGAGCACCCCCAGACTGGACAGAATATCTGCTACAAAGACTAACACACCCATCGGGATCAATTTCGCGTTTTCTTCGACTACATATCGTCTGCTGAGCCTCTGCAACAAGGTTTTCACCAGGTACAAGAAGAAATCCCACGGTAAAAGGAGAAGAGCAGAAACCAGCCCTCCACCTACCCCAAGCGCCATCCCTACAAGACCGATGAGAGAAGGCTCCACTCCATGATGTAACCCCCATTCTGAACCTCTCCCTAGCTTTAGCCCTTAACCAGGGAGAGGTTCAGTGCATATTCCTCCGCGAACATCGGTCTGCCAAGGAAATAGCCCTGCGCATACCTTGCCCGAATATGCCGCAAAAACGCCAAGTCTGCCTCGTTCTCTACACCTTCTACAATCAATTTCATCCCCATGCGCGAACATTCACTTGCCATGATTGAAAGAACACCTGCATCGTTGTGCTCAGCCAGAAAATTGCGATCCATTTTAACGAAAGTCGGTTTGATCCGTTCTAACGCCAACAAATCGCTTGATCCAGTACCAAAGTCGTCTAATGCTAGCTGAACGCCAATTCGTGGGAAAATGGACACGTCTAAATGGGTAAGCGGTGCTCGCTCGGTGATCTCGATGACTGTAGAGTGTGGCGAAAGCGGAAACTTCCACGGCAGCCATTCGAAATTGGCCAGTGTTTCCGGCTCAACGTTCACCATGAGCAGTTGATTGGATTTTAGCAGGTCTGCAGCGCTTTCCATCGACTGATGAATCAGGGCTTCATCAAGGCTTACAATACGGTTCTCAGAACGGAAACAAGACAACACTTCCTCAGGGGATTGTCCATTTTGGGGACGCATGAGCGCTTCGTAGCCAATGACTTTTTGCGTGACCAAATCCCAAATTGGCTGATAAGCCATACGATACACCTAATTCCACCTCGCTTTCTGCTATCGTCCCACAAAACCATTCTGCGTTTCGTTCCAATTTTGTGCGGATGTGAGCAAAAAAAATGCCCTATCCACTGAGGATAAGGCCAGGTTTGCCAAGCTTAATTGGCAGGGGTAACGTTTTGCGCGGGCTGATCAAAATACCACTGTGGTCGCCCATTCGTGATGAGGAAGTTATAAGCGAACGGGGTTTCCGCTGATGTGTTCGTCGCACTGCCACACCCATCGGTTGCCGTAATCGAAATGCTAATGTTGGCCCCATCCGGCAGTTTCGGCATGATCGTTTCGCCCTGCCAGAAGCCGTAAGCCAGATTCGTCGCCGGATGCATCTTGACTGTCCAAGACGTGTCGCCCGCCCTGTTCACTGAATAACCCTCAGTTACATGGAGTGTGGCGGTTACGGCCGTTGGCTGTGCGTCTGGGAACTGGATGGTGAACGCGAACGGCGCTTGTACACGCAGCGGAATTGGACCGTATCCAACCTGCGCGTTTGTGATCGGCATGGTAATTTTCGCGGTTAATCCAAAAGCCTGTTGAAGCTGTGCTGTCGGATTGTAAATCCCATCGATCTCAAGATTTTTCATGGCCAGCGGCACCGTCCTCTGCCTGGCCAATTTTCCATTTACATACATGCTGAAGATTTCCGTCCCATCACCGTTACCCGAGCACGCCGTGGTCGAATAGGAATTGCCAACAATCCCGTGCCCCGTGTCTGTCACCGTGACGCCGTTAGATACGGCCAACGGAACATGTCCAAAACCAGCGGTGGTCTTGGTCGGGTCTTCTAGGAACGCCGTATATTGGTTGCTTGTTCCTCCAACCGGCGTATACGGCAGGATCACGCTCAAGCCATTTGCCGTGCTCCATGTACCCGATGCTACGACTTTATTGATTGGATTATCCATCACCACCACATCCGCCGTGCCGCCAAACTCCTGATTTACAAAGTTGACGTCTGTCGAGTCAAATGTGAGGGTGAACTTCGTGTTTCCTGGCATCGTCACGTTTGTCGGATAGGCCGCCAAGTTGAAATTGTCAGGCGGGATAATTGGGTTATACCATGTAACGGATACAGGTGTCGATGTGACCGCAATGCCCGCTGGCGAGGTCGTCACGCTGTACGCCTGTTGCTGGTCAATCGGCTGGCTTGCGTTCTCCTGCATCACGTACTCCGTCCAGTTCCACGTTCCGATGGCGCCGGAGAACCAGCCAGGCGGCAGCTGCGTGATATATCCCGTAGTCGTCCACTCTGACGGGCTGGATGTGGTGAGCAGAGTGGTGCCACCTGACGTGACGTTAAGTCCCACACCTGCAGAGTTTGGATTGCTGTTGCCAAACCCATTGTTATTGCTGGCCTCGATCAGGACTTGATGCATCCCGGCTGGGAGTGTGATCGTCGTGCTGGACGTGTTCGGGATACTGCCGCCGACGCCTCCACCTATTCCCTGCTGGATGATCGGCTGACCGTCGACGTAGACCTGCGCATAATCGTCGATGACCGGAACAGAGAACGTGACCGACTGAGTGCTTGGCAGGTTGAACGTGGACTGGAAGAAGGCCGTGCCGTTTGGTGGGTTAACCGCGTTCGTCGCCCATATGGCTCCTGGATAGGAGCCGCTAACCTGCGCCTGCTTGGTGAATAGGCTGGACGGGACGTAGCTGGGTGCGCTGGTGAAGGTGAAGAAAGGAAAATAGTAGACGTTGTTAGTCGATGCATTGATCACACTGACCGTACCACTATTCCAATTCGCCACGTAGACGTAGCCGTTGCCATAAGCGACACCATAAGGTCCGGAGACATTTACCGTAGCAGTCACGGTGTTAGTCGATGCATTGATCACACTGACCGTACCACTACCATAATTCATCACGTAGACGTAGCCGTTGCCATAAGCGACACCATAAGGTTCGGAACCGACATTTACCGTAGCAGTCACGGTGTTAGTCGATGCATTGATCACACTGACCGTATTACTTCCAGAATTCGTCACGTAGACGTAGCCGTTGCCATAAGCGACATCAGCAGGTTCGTAACTGACATTTACCGTAGCAGTCACGGTGTTAGTCGATGCGTTGATCACACTGACCGTATCACTTCCAAAATTCGCCACGTAGACGTAGCCGTTGCCATAAGCGACATCACCACTACCATACTCACCGGTATTTACCGTAGCAGTCACGGTGTTAGTCGATGCGTTGATCACACTGACCGCCTCAAACCCCCACGTCACGTAGACGTAGCCGTTGCCATAAGCGACACCACCAGGACGACTAACACCGTGACCGATATTTACCGTAGCGGTTACGGTATTAGTCGATGCGTTGATTACACTGACCGTACCACTATTCCAATTCGTCACGTAGACGTAGCCGTTGCCGTAAGCGACATTAAGAGGTTCGGAACCGACATTTACCGTAGCGGTTACGGTATTAGTCGATGCGTTGATTACACTGACCGTACCACTATTCCAATTCGTCACGTAGACGTAGCCGTTGCCGTAAGCGACACCATAAGGTTCGGAACCGA
>JAKACV010000011.1 GCA_021821085.1 Bacillota bacterium
CTGAATTAGCTTGTCGATCACAAGTGCCTTTTTCAACTCTGCGCGACTCAATGAAATAATCCCCTTGTCCATAGTGACATTTTCACTGATGACTTACATAGTGACAATATCACTGACGAACAACAAATTACGATGTGAGAATTGACCATGGTCTTCGCATGTGGTATAGTATTAAATAATTATTATAAAAACAGAATACTCTTATCGAGAGTGGCGGAGGGACTGGCCCGATGAAGCCCGGCAACCGTCTTTTGCATTTGCAAAAGAAAGGTGCCAATTCCAGCAGAACAGGTATGTTCTGGGAGATAAGAGGGAGACGTGAGAGTTAGGCACCCCCTCTTTTTATTAAGAGGGGGTGTTTTGTTGTGGAGGTAGCTGGAATGAGAAATACTCAATTACCATATGGAACAACTAATCTGTTACATTCCTTTGCGCTAGATCATTATGAAACCGAATTTGGAGCGCGGCTAGATGACGTGAAAGTTGCATACGAAACGTATGGAACCCTTAATTCGTATGGAACAAATGCTATTCTGTTGTGTCATGCATTAACCGGTGATGCACATGCTGCTGATGGGAATGGACGATCGGGTTGGTGGGGTCCGCTTATAGGACCTCACCGCGCGATCGATACAAATCGATATTTTGTGGTTTGTACCAATGTGATTGGCGGATGTGCGGGTACCACTGGACCTGCGAGTAAGATGTCAGATGATGTCACTGTATATGGTTCGCATTTTCCGGTGATTACAATACGCGATATGGTTCGCGTGCAATTCCCTTTACTTAAGCAGTTAGGTATCAAAAAATTGCATGCGGTATTGGGTGGGTCTATGGGGGGGATGCAGGCTTTGGAATGGCCTATTATCTATCCCGATTTTGTAGAGCGTGCGGTTGTCATTGCGGCAAACCCTGCTTTTACTGCAATGGGTCTGGCCTACAATGAAGTGATGCGACGAGCGATTGTCAGTGATCTGAACTATTTAGATGGAGATTATGCGAATGCGGGAAAGTTCCCAGAAGATGGGATGCGGTTAGCGCGCATGATTGGCATGATTACGTATCGGACAGCGCAATTATTTGATGAGCGGTTTGGAAGGCAATTTACTTCGGGGAATTCATTTGACCCAGAGGTGGGGAGATATTTGCGTCATCAGGGAAATAAATTCATGGAGCGTTTTGACCCTGAATCATATTTGACGTTAATTCGAGCCATGGATCTGCATGATATCGGACGAGGGCGAGGCGGATATCATGCGGCTTATCAAAAGATTGCAGCTGAATTATTGTGGATTGGTATTCGAGATGATTTGTTGTATCCGCCAAAGCAAATTCAATTGGCCGTAAATGAAGCAAAAACGTCTGGTGTGGATGTAACTTATGCAGAGATCGATAGTGTGCTTGGCCATGATGCATTTTTGTTAGAATTCGAACAGTTAACAGATCTAATCGATCCCTTTTTACATGCCGAGAACTTGGATGAACGAGCACTATAGGAGGAATAACGTGGAGAGTAAAAAGGAAATCTATGTGGGGTTGCTTGGTTTGGGCACTGTCGGGACAGGTGTCGTCAAATCCCTTCTCGCAAATGAGAGTCACATCACACACCAGACGGGGTATCGCGTGCGGGTGAAGGCTGCTCTTGTGCAAACATTTGAAAAGGAGAGAAGGGTCGCAGTCAATCCCAGTTTTATGACGAAGGATCCTAGCGTGATCCTCCGTGATCCTGAGATTGATATTGTGGTTGAAGTGATGGGAGGAGTCGAACCAGCCCTTAGTTACATTCGCCAGGCGCTTCTTTTGCGCAAACATGTTGTGACTGCAAACAAAGAGTTGCTTGCAAAACATGGAGAAGAGTTGATGCGGATTGCGAAAGAAATGGGTGTGCGCCTGCTCTATGAAGCGAGCGTAGCGGGGGGGATTCCCATTGTGAGAACGTTACAAGCGTATCTCACAGCAAATCGCGTGTCATCGATTCGCGGTATATTAAATGGCACTTCAAACTACATTTTAACGCAAATGCAACTAGAACATGTGACTTTCACCGAGGCTTTGCTTGAGGCACAACAACTCGGTTATGCAGAGGCAGATCCGACAAGCGATGTAGAGGGATATGATGCCGCCTATAAATTACTTATTTTAGCGAATATGGCCTTTCCCGTGCGCGCAGAGATGGCTTTTGTAAGGCGAATCGGGATCAGCAAAATTAGCCCCATTGATTTTGAGTATGCGACTCGCTTGAATTGTACAATAAAATTGATTGGGGAGGCTTCCTATGATGGGGAGTGTGTACATTTAGAAGTGACACCGAAATTGCTCTCGCGCACGGATGCACTGGCAACGGTTAACGATGTTTTTAATGCAGTAACGATCTCTGCAGATGTGGTTGGAGAGCTTACTTTTATTGGACGAGGGGCAGGAGAAATGCCTACTGCAAGTGCGGTGATTGAGGATATTGCCGAGATTCTACGTTCTCCAAAGCCACCGCTTGTGCGACAACAAGAAATTGGCATGGATGGTTGGATTAAGGGTAACGCTATAAAACAGGGAATGTATTATGTGCGTATGCAGTTTTCACACTTATGTCAAGATCAGGTTCTTGGGGTCGACGGCAAAACTCGCTTTGAAAGTGTGGCAAGCGCAGTAGAAATTGGATCAGGTGAGGGGGGATTGACCCGAGTTTTTTTGGTCGCGGGGGCTGATTTGGAACAAATTGTGCATATTGCGGAGTGTTTACAGGTGAAATTTTATGTAATTTTGCCGTATGAAGGAGAATTTGTTTTGCCCGAACACAGTGAATTTTTCACATTACCCGCAGTGTAAAATTTGAAAAGATGAGTTGGACAGGGTGTTGTCCTTGACATGCTCCTTCAAACATCGCTACAATTTAACTTGTATTATGGTATTGTGCAATTGTCAGGAAGGGGGGCTTGTCGGTGGCTACTGCAACAGCCAATCATCGAGAATTTTTATTTCGCCGACTTCATACACTCGCTGGCGTGGTTCCAGTTGGGTTGTTTTTGCTTGAGCATTTTTTCACCAATGCAACAGCAACGGAGGGGCCAGCCGCATTTAATAATGCGGTCAATACGATTCAACATATCCCATATTTGCATGTAGTGGAGTTCGTGTTTATTTTTCTTCCACTTATTTATCATGGGGTGTATGGACTGTATGTAGCATACACGTCGGGGTATAATGCGCAGCAATATACTTGGCTTCGAAACCGCATGTATGCGTTGCAACGTATCACTGGGGTTATTACGTTCGTTTTTATTATCTTTCACTTATGGACGACTCGCTTTAGTGGACATGAACCGAACTTCAACTTTGTACATAACTTGGTTTCTGATCCAATCAACTTTTGGATTATGGTTATTGGCGTAGTTGCCGCGACGTTTCATTTCTCGAATGGTCTATGGTCGTTTATGGTTCATTGGGGGATTACAGTGGGGCCACGAGCACAGCGCATTTCTGCTGTCGTGTTGATGGTGTTTTTTGTCCTACTTGCGTTTATCGGGATTGACTCGTTGATTGCCTTTGTGCAAACAGCGTAAAGGTGCTGTACAATGGCTCAACCTGCTTAGGAGGAATTTAACATGGCTTCACTGCGAATTATCGTCGTGGGTGGCGGACTTGCGGGTCTTATGGCTACCATCAAGATTGCAGAATCAGGGATTCCTGTTGATCTCTTTTCATTAGTCCCTGTAAAGCGCTCTCACTCTGTGTGTGCCCAAGGGGGTATCAACGGGGCTGTGAATACTAAAGGAGAAGGTGATTCTCCTTGGGTCCATTTTGATGATACAATCTATGGCGGGGACTTTCTCGCCAATCAGACGCCTGTACTTAAAATGTGTGAAGCGGCACCTGGAGTCATTCACTTATTAGATCGTATGGGTGTGATGTTTAACCGCACGCCAGAAGGGTTGCTTGATTTTCGACGTTTTGGTGGGACGAAACATCACCGTACAGCGTTTGCGGGTGCTACAACAGGTCAACAAATGCTCTATGCGCTTGATGAGCAGGTCAGACGCTTTGAGGCGGCTGGACTCGTTCAAAAGTACGAGGGTTGGGAATTCACAAAAGCAGTCATTGATGAAGAGCAAGTCTGCCGAGGGATTGTCGCACAGGATTTGCGGACGATGGAAATGAAGGCATTTACCGCAGATGCAGTGATTCTTGCAACGGGCGGCAACGGAATTATTTTTGGAAAAAGCACCAATTCGGTTATCAATACAGGAACAGCAGGATCGTCTGTGTACCAACAGGGTCTAACCTACGCAAATGGTGAATTCATTCAGATTCATCCAACTGCTATTCCCGGTGATGACAAATTGCGATTGATGTCAGAATCGGCGCGCGGTGAGGGTGGACGGATCTGGACGTATAAGGACGGGAAGCCTTGGTACTTTTTAGAGGAGAAATACCCTGAATACGGGAACCTTGTTCCTAGAGATATCGCAACACGAGAAATTTTTCACGTCTGTGTCGATCAAAAGCTCGGAGTCAACGGGGAAAACATGGTGTATTTAGACCTCTCACACATTCCGGCGGCTACCTTGAATGTGAAACTTGGCGGAATTCTCGAGATTTACGAGAAATTCGTTGGGGATGATCCACGTAAGGTTCCTATGCGGATTTTTCCAGCTGTTCACTATTCGATGGGTGGATTGTGGGTAGATTTCGATCAAATGACGAAAGTAAAAGGGCTCTTTGCTTGTGGCGAAGCGGAATATCAATACCACGGGGCTAATCGTTTAGGAGCAAACTCGCTGCTGTCTTCAATTTATGGAGGAATGGTTGCGGGTCCATCGGCGGTTCGGTATATTCAAGGATTAGGCAAATCGGTAGATTCATTTTCAAGTACGGTGTTTGAACGGTATCGTCAGCAAGAGCAGGACAAATACGATTCCATTTTAAAAATGGAAGGCACAGAAAATCCATATGTCATAGGACGAGAATTAGGTCAGTGGATGACAGACAATGTAACAGTTGTACGATATAATGATCGTTTGAAAAAGACGGATGAGAAGATTCAGGAACTTATGGAGCGTTATAAGAGAATCGGTATGGCAGACAGGTCAAAGTGGCAAAACCAGATGGCGCCTTATACGAGGCAGTTGTGGAATATGCTCGAATTGGCCCGCGTAATCACACTTGGTGCGTTATTGCGTGATGAGAGCCGTGGGGCTCATTATAAACCAGATTTTCCAACACGTGACGATGAACGATTCTTAAAGACGACACTCGCACACTGGACTCCAGATGGTCCAAAAATCACTTACGAAGAAGTTGATGTTTCATTGATTCGACCACGGGAGCGAAGATATGATGTCAGCAAGGAGGCGACGGTCTAATGAGCATGGCAGAACAAGATGTCAATGCAAAGAAAAAAGCCATTCGCTTAATTATTGAACGTCAGGATGATCCAAATAGCCCACCTTACTCGGAGACATTCGATATTCCATGGCGTGCTGGGATGAATGTTATTGCTGCCCTCATGGAGATCCAACGTAATCCAGTGAATGCACAGGGTGAGAAGGTGCGCCCTGTTGCGTGGGAATCGAATTGTTTAGAAGAGGTATGTGGAGCTTGTACAATGGTGATTAACGGGAAACCTCGACAATCGTGTTCGGCTCTTTTAGATCAACTTGCGCAACCTATATACATTAAACCAATGCGCACGTTCCCTGTCATGAGGGACTTGATTGTCAATCGATCACGTATGTTTGATGCGTTAAAACGGATCAAAGCGTGGGTTCCAATTGATGGCACATATGACTTGGGACCAGGGCCTCGAATGCCTGAAGTAGATCGTGAATGGGCTTATGAGCTTGCCAAGTGCTTTACTTGTGGATCCTGTGTGGAGGCTTGTCCAAATGTAAATGAACGAACGTCCTTCATCGGTGCATTTGCATTGTCACAAGCTCGTCTCTTTAATACGCATCCCACAGGGGCGATGCATAAGAAGGATCGATTTGAGGCATTAATGGGTGAAGGCGGTATTCACGAATGTGGAAATTCGCAAAACTGTGTTCAGGTTTGTCCTAAAGGCATTCCGCTGACCACGTCCATTGCGGCGATGAATAGAGCAATTGATGGCTATGCATTTTCGGGTTGGCTTGGCAAATAAATAATAAATCTTGATTTTACATTTTGTTATGATCATAAATTCATCTTAGACCCTAGGCGTTTCCTAGGGTCTTTATTTGATGATGATCATATTTAAGAGGTTGTTCAAAAAGGGTCGAGAACTCTGCGGCGCAGGGCTTCGGCTTGTGCTGGACATGCGTGCTCATGTCCCACCTATCGTACACTCCGCGCGCATGTCCAGACTTCACCAAACCCCTGCTTGCATCTTACCTCAACCCTTTTTGAACAGGCTCTTTAAGCGTGTGTCTAACAACCTTTTTGATCATCCTGCATTTTCTATCATTATATAGTACGTTTGCATTGCCCAATGTCGCATTCTTGTTGCACACCCGATTTCACTGACTCATACAATACGATAACTGTATCCCTGAACCTTGTGAATGTGAACTGGAGCAAGGAGGGATAGGATAAAGTGTCCGCCGTAAGGGATGTGCGTGGGAAGTCACTCTTGACGATTCGTGAGCGAGAGGTGTTTGAACTCCTAGTTCAGGATAAAACCACCAAGGAGATCGCCGAAACGCTTTTCATCAGCGAAAAGACAGTACGGAACCATATCTCTAATGGGATGTGTTCACCTGTGCGTACGTCTATTGACACCGCAGGGTATCAATCTTAGTATTAATTGATATTATTAATTGAGGGTACTCTATGATTCGCAGTGAAGAAACGACTGTAGCAGAAAACGAGAGACGTGGAACGGTACGGGGGAATGGGTATGCCATATTATTTGCTTAATTATTTGAGTCCACATACGGTCGATCAATTTTATGCGTTATTGCTGGGGACTGGTGGTATTCTGACCCTGCTTATTCTATTTGGCGCCTATCTCTTTCGTCGATTCGATCATGCACCTGAGTCTAAGGTACCTATGCCTGAACAAATAATCTCTCATGGTCGAACGATCTTGTGGTATGGGTTAGCAGTCTTGTGGCTCATTGATGGGCTATTGCAGGCTCAACCATCGATGTCTAGCAGTATGTTTGTAGACATGATTTTAGCGCCAGTATTACATGGACAACCCTCCTTTTATTTACGGTTGATGGGTCAAGGAATCCAGTTATGGACTGATCATCAGTTAGTGTCGGCCGTACTTGCAGTCATCATCCAAGTTGTTATTGCTTTTCTGTTATTTGTAGGTAAGGATCGTCGCAAAGGACGCGTGGGTCTATGGGTTTCGATTGTTTGGGGAGTACTTATTTGGGTGTTCGGAGAAGGGCTTGGGGGACTCCTTACGGGAAGTCCATCACTTATTACGGGGAGCCCTGGATCGGTTACCCTCTATATCTTTTCTGCTGTCTTATTACTTCTCCCACTGGAGTGGTGGACGTTCGCTAAGATTGATAGGATGGAAAAAGTACTTAGTTTATTTTGGTTGTTGGCCGTTTTTTGGCAAGTTTTCCCGTCAAGTGGATTTTGGACTGTGAGTGGGTTAGCAACATTATTCTCGAATTCAGTTTCTACGCCACAACCTCGTTTTCTAGCCGTTCCTATTCAGGCGGTTGCAACCATCGTCGAGTTGCATCCTGTGTTTTGGAACGGTCTATTTGCATTCATTATGCTGACGCTTGCTGTGTTATTTTGGATACAGAAGGCAAAGGCTTGGAAGCTCGGATTGGCGATGGGATGGCTATTTTTTATCTGGTGGATGGGACAAGACTTCGGCGTTGTGGGAGGAGTCGGTACAGATCCAAACACTGCACCGATCTTGGCGCTCCTTATTGTATCTTTGTTATGGTCAGATCATTCGCTCATCGCACAACACATGGTTTCTATGTGGGGTAGGTTGCAATATAGTACATCGCAGTATTTTGGAATGATGACACGCAAGGGATGGATTGTTTACTCGTTCTTGTCTGTGCTTCTATTGATATTTAGTATCAGTTTTGCGGCGATTCCTTCAACCAGTGATAGTACATTGAAAAATATTCAACTTTACACTACGCAAAGGAACCATTTCTCAATTCGGGGTCTTACGAAGAAATGGATGTCCATCGTTCCCGCAAAGAAGGTGGTCCACTTAAAATTGATTGCGACCCAAACCGCATTGGGAGACATTGATTTTGATGGGTTTGCAAATGGCTATATGACGGTCGTCGTACCTGTAGACTGGACGGTTGATGTTGCGTTTACCAATCAGCAATCTCTCGTCTATAACAGCGTCATGGTCGTTCCATTTCATGAAATTCAGGCCGGGTCGTTTACTCCCGTGTTTCGAGGGGCTTTTACGAAAAATCCGACAGTAGGAATAAAAGCAGGAATTAAACAAAGTTTCCATTTTATTGCTGATCGTGTAGGGAAATACGGGATCGTTTCGGCTGTCGCTGATGGTCAGGCAGATTCCGGGATGTGGTTGCGCTTCGATGTCTCGAAGTCGGCAAAAAGCCCCTATATCGTTGCCAAATAGGGGGTTAACTTTGTGATTTCTCTGCGCCGACCTCATGCTCATGGTCGGCGTTTTCTAACATCCTCCTCATCGTGCTTACTGTACTTGCAAGACGAATCCTTCGAATTGTTTAAGAATAACGTGATAATATTCGCATTCAGTACTAATGACTTAGCAAAGCATTCGCGCATCACGACGCTGCAGGGGATTACGCGACATAGGCGACAAATGCAAGTGTGCTACCAAGCATTGTGTCAATGATGCGATCAATTGCTGTAGTGAGTGGTGCGCTGTGTTCGAAGAAAGATAAGAATACAACGACCATGTTTTTCTCATATACTGGATTGTTCAAATCAGTAGTTAGATTGTAAAATGGGTATCATTCACATATATTTTGAATAGCGATAGATGACAAAGCGTTTACGAACCCGGTTGATTGGGAGTTTTCCACGTGTATAGGACGGAAATTCTGCCATCCGAATAAAATACGATATGATCTACGATCATTTGGATTGCAAGTCGTTGAACAATGTTTTCATAGAGTGCCATGTGTTGAAAGAAATTGAGAATAGAAGGCACTTTTTGAAGTTTCTCTTGGAGCGCAAGACAGCTTGCAATCCCCTCTTCAAGGTGGGTAATTTCACTCTGCAGTTGCTTTTCTTGTTCGATTAATTCTTGTTGATCTTTGCTGATTACTTCTTTAGAAAAAAGCCCTTGCCGATATGCGCGAAGGTTCTCAATTTGCTCATTTCGATTGCGGTCCAACGCTTGATATAATTTTGCGAGTGTCGGATTATCGAGAGGATCTTTGTGATCTCGGTATTCTGAGTATTTGGATACAAGAGTTTCGTGATGGGCAGGTGCATCATGTGAATGTAACCACGAATCCATAAGGAGTTGTAAGTGCTGAACAAGTGCAAACAAGAAGGCGTCATACTTTGTGATGAAATGATTATTGCATGCGAATTTCCCGATTCGGCGCGTTTTTGCACAGACGATATATCTATAAGTGTGAACATTTGAACCGCTAGAGCGTTTGGAGCCTGTGACAATCATTTTGCCTCCGCATTCATTACAGTACATCATACCTGCAAGAAGATTAGTATTCTGCCTTATGCTATGATTAGTCGCTTTTTTTCGCAGCAGATCATGCACTTGATCGAATACTTTTTGTTCAATTAAGGGATCATGTGCACGCTTGACGATAACCCAATCAGTTTTAGGCCGTACGATTGGACGGGAGATCACCATATCTCGGCGGCGAGAGTCTGCCACGTGACGCGCGGTTGTCCACTTATGCGCAACGATTTTGCCAAGATATACTTCGTTGTGCAATATGGCTGTAATGGTAGACGGTTGCCAGAGGACAGACTTGCCCAAACGGTGTTTGGAGGAAGTTTGAATACCGCGTTCGTTCAAGTTGTGAGCGATGGTTCGGGCACTCATTCCAGAGAGATACGAGGTGAAGACTTCCCGAACAATTCTGGCCTCAACTGGATCCGGATAGAGTCGTTTATCTGCCGTTTTTTTGTACCCGTAAGGGGGGATGTTTCCTATATGTCTGCCTTTCTTCGCAGATTGGCGAAGTCCGCGCTTGATCGCAACTGACATTTCTTTGGATTTATGAGCGGCCAGCATTGCATGTACGGTGAATATCATTTCGTTATTTCTGCCTTCAATTGCACTATCATAGCCTTCTTCTATTGAAATAATTCGAATTCCATAGATCGCTTCTAGTTTTTTTTTCATATTAAATGCATCCGCCATATCGCGACTAAATCGGCTAATCGCTGTGAATAAAACGGCTTCAAAATGCCCCTGACGCGCATCCCCTAACATTCTGTTGACTTCTGGTCTATTTTCCATCTCCATTCCACTAAGTCCTGTGTCGCTGTATATGAGATCACTTGACGTGCTAAGCCCAATTGATAAGGCATATTCTTGGCACGCGATAAACTGGTGTTCTGGACTGTCCTTTTGCGCTGCATAATCTGTGCTCACACGCACATAAATGGCTGCTCGATTCATTCTCTCACCTCGAAACGTTATATTGAATTGTGCAATTTACGCTGTATAGATTCCGTACTTAGGAGATGTACGCGAGAAAAGACATCCTCCATTACCGCACCGCTTGTTGGACAATAAAAGGAAATCATTTGACCGGTTTCCATCACTTTTTCATCTTGTTTCACGAAGTGTATTGGAAAGTCTTCTTGTTTCATGTGATTCCTCCCTCGTAATGACACCTTTTAGGGAGTGTATGATGCAATGGCTTGGGCACTTACCTTGTAACGGCACAATTGATCATATTTCTAATGTCATGAAGAAGCTTAACGTGAAAGGCCGTTCACAAGCCGTTGTGGAGTTGGTCAGAATGGGCGAATTGCAAATCTAGATCACTCTCCCCTGTCGTCATCTGCGATAGGGGCATTTTTTGTGATACGATACAAGTGGGTGGGGAGGAGGAACATTGTGCGAATTCTGGTGATTGATGATGAACGAAAATTAGTGCGGGCCATCAAACAGTTATTTGTTGAGAACCATTATGTAGTGGATGTAGCTTATGACGGAACGTCAGGTTTAGATTTGGCGCGTAACGGTGTATATGATGTCCTCGTTGTCGATGTTATGTTGCCTGGTATGACCGGCTATGATTTGGTTGAAACTTTGCGAAAGGAGCGGTTCTCAGTGCCGATTCTCATGCTCACGGCAAGAGACGGAGTGGATGACCGCGTCTATGGACTAGATCGCGGAGCCGATGATTATTTAGTCAAGCCATTTGCATCAAATGAACTATTAGCACGCGTTCGTGCACTTACACGTCGCAAAGGGGAGGTGATGGGTGCAGATGGGGTTCAAGTAGGCGATTTACATCTCGATCTGGTAACAAGACATGTGACAGTAGGACACACAGCGGTCCCTTTAACAGCCAAAGAATTTCAATTACTTGAATTGTTTATACGCCATCCGGATCAAGTCCTACCAAAGGAATTACTGCTCGATCGAGTGTGGGGATATGAGGCGTCGGTTGACACCAATGCCGTTGAGATCTACGTTCATTTCCTGCGTAAAAAATTACAAATCGCAAAAGAGAGTGCAGTGGACAAAGAGAACCCTCCGCATATTCCGACAATTGAGACAGTGCGTGGTGTGGGCTACGTATTAAAGGGGATTTGATCATGTTTGCTCGCGTGCGAATCACGTTGACTGTTGTCCTTGTTGTGATTTTTGTAGTGTTATATGCGTCTACCGGAACGAGTATTTACGCTTTGATGCGCAGCGAAACAATGCGCGAAATCGACGTCGGAATTCTTGCGCGTGCGGGACCTTTCGAAACAAAAGTGGTACATAAGTTACTTCGTGGTGACGAGAATGGACTGCGGTCGATCTTTCGTCAATTTGTACAGCAACAACCACCTACTACCTTTTTTGCTGCTGTGCGCAACACGAGTGGCACTCTTCTTACGACAAGCGATACGAATATCGCTCAAATGATATACAAACCAGTCATAAGTTCACAAGTATATCGCACACGATGGCAAACCTTCAATTTGAAAAAAAATCAATTGCATTTACGCGTAGCCGATATCCCGCTTTACAATCCAAATACATTTCAGCTCATAGGTGAATTACAGTTCGGTCAACGGATGAATCCTGAGATTACTTCGCTGGCGCGCTTGCAGCATGTTCTGATCGAGGTTGGGGTATTAGGACTGATCGGGGCCATCCTTGCTGGATTTTACGTATCCGGGTTAGCCCTACGCCCTATTCGACGGTCTTGGCAACGACAGCAACAATTTGTGGCGGACGCATCTCATGAGCTACGGACACCACTTGCCGTGATTCAGTCCAATTTAGATATTGTATTAGGGCATGGTGCGGAGACGGTCGAACATAATTTTGAGTGGCTAAATACAGTTAAAGCAGAATCAAGACGATTATCGCGGCTTATTGCGGATTTGTTAACCCTTGCGAAGGCCGATTCTAATGAACGATTGGTCGAAATGAAAGTGATTGATTGGGCAGAGGTTAATCATAGTGCGTTTGAGGCTTTGCTTCTCTTTGGTCAAGCAAAGGGATTACAAATGAGCTTTACTGTTAAGAAAGATGTACAGGATGCATCAAGTGAAGGAGAGATGAATGCGCTCGAAGAGCATTCATCGCAATTTCTAATCTTAGGTGATGCAGATCGATTATATCAACTTGCATTTATTTTGCTAGATAATGCAATAAAGTACACGTCCACAGGAGAAATTCATGTTCGGATGAGAGTTATACGAAATCACCACATCGTATTTGAAGTGAAGGATACAGGGGAAGGGATTGCCGAAGAAGATAAGCAACATATCTTTGACCGATTTTATCGTGGAGATCGGGCACGCGCGACAGATGGTAGTGGATTGGGGTTATCTATTGCAAAATGGATTGTAGAATCACATCATGGACGCATTGATGTGGAGAGTAAAGTAGGAGCAGGAACGCGTTTTCGCGTTACAGTAGCTGCTGTAAAAAATGCAAGATAGGTCTACGTTGAGCCTTTTTCGATGTGGTCACTGGAGCCTCGCGAGCGGGCACGGCATGCGCTTCACTTGCGTGCACGGATGCCGTGCCCGCTCGCGAGGCCGCGCAAATTGTAACTCGCACGATCGATCGGCGTAAAAATTCGTCTGTCTACGTGCATCGGCACGCGTTGCCCACTGGCCAAAGGACACTGCGATTGTCCTGCGCAGAGAATCCATCTCATTCCACGAAAATAAGCTGAGTTGTGGTATAATCGCCATACAGGTGAACCCCTTTGGTATGGGTTGAGTAGGTACTTCCATTCTACCAAATTGGGGCGCACCTGTATTATTTTTTGTGAAATTATGCTGGGGTGGATTTGATGGTAGGACACTACTTTACGATTGCTCTACCCTGATCCATCGGTCTTTTTGAGCAGTCGAGTGGGGGAAAGTTATTTTTAAGGCTCTCTTCAGTCCGCGCCAACACTAGCTTCCGTGAACATCGAAAAAGGATCACGTTAAGAATGAGCTATTCGTTGTAGGATCGCGAGATATCGCTTTAACAATGGGTGACGTGCGATGGGAGCCTAATCATTACGCGTATGCAGATGAGGATGGCGTTGTTATTTCAGAGAGGTGGTATTTCGCACAAAAAGATGAACTTTAGATGCATGAGTCTCGTTTTGGCCAATGATTTGTCATGTGATTTAGGCAAAACTATGTTAAATGTAATATGATAGTGGGCGAGTCACGTGAATGAATCTATCAGTGTATGGAGTGAGGGGGGGATGTTTATGGCCGCTGATTGGGCGTTTTTCAACGAAGCTATAATGATTGTCAGTGCGCTATGTATTGCAATAGGATGGGTTATGATTCGCAGAAAAAAGGTGCATATTCATCGCCAATTTATGTTGGCGGGGAGCATTTTAGGGGCGCTGTTTTTTGTGAGTTATGCTGTAGGTACGTTTGTTGTGGGGGACACGGAGTTTGGTGGACCTGCGAGTTATGTGACGGCTTATACCATTTTTCTTAAAATTCACGTCTTTCTTGCTACTATGGCAGCACTGATGGGGGTTTGGGTGCTTCGGTTAGCGTTTAAACGGCGTTTTCGGATTCATCGTCGTGTCGGGCCATGGACTGCGGTTTTTTGGTTCATTACTGCAGCGACAGGGTTAGCTGTCTATTTGATGTTATTCGTTATTTTTCCACCTGGTGAAACGTTGAAAAATGTGATCCATGTGCTTGGACAAAAATAATTTCTTGCGATGACACTAGATTGTTATGTAAAAAAGGGACGTGTGCTGTTTGGGACAGAATATGAATTCTGTTGTGAGCAGCACACGCTCCATTTTTGTGATCAATTTTGAACTACCCCAAAGAAATATCGACGATTTTGTGTCGGATTCCCTATAAATCATGATTAATCTATGACACTATATCCAATCTTTCACTTAGCATAATGCATGATTAGCCTAAAGAGTGCTAACATAAATTTGTTAATATTGTGCTTGGCCTTTCTGTGCTGTCTTCTTGAATTGTCAGTTTATCTCTCGTTCTTTTTTGTGTTCAGTTGATTGTAACGTGAGTCTACTGCTTTACAGCCAGGAAGTATTCAAGTGCTGTTGACAAACTTGAAGAGAGGAGTTGAGTGAGCAGCATGTTGTCACCAAAGAAACGGCGCGGTATCGCATTTGCTGCATTGTCAGTATCCGTGCTTTTGCTTTCTGGATGTGGCTCGCAGATCGCGGTCTTGCACCCGGAAGGTCCTGTGGCGCAACAGGAGTATAACTTAATCGTTTGGTCGTTTGTATTGATGGCTCTAGTGGGCTTGGTGGTATTTGGTTTATTTGCCTACATGATCATCAAATATCGTTCGCGGCCAGGTATCGAGAAGTACTATGATCCCAATTTAGAGGGAAATAAGAAACTCGAAGTGATTTGGACAGTCATTCCGATCTTGATAGTGATTGCGCTTGCAGTTCCGACTGTGCAAACGACTTATGCACTGAAAAAGCCGCCGGTTTCCGCTCACGATCCAATTGAAGTAGACGTAACCAGCGCAAACTGGAAGTGGATTTTTCAATATCCAGCGCAACACATTGAAACGGTTAACTATTTGGTCATTCCAGCCGGGGTTCCGGTGAAGTTTATGTTGACCTCTGTGGGGCCAATGAATACGTTCTGGATTCCTGAGCTTGGTGGGATGGAATTTACAATGCCTGGTGCGAATCTGGGACTGTGGCTCGAAGCGAATAAACCAGGAGTCTATTTGGGACGCGGGGCAAACTTTTCTGGTAAAGGATTTGCTCATATGCAGTTCAATGTGTATTCAAAGTCCCAATCTCAATTTAATCAGTGGGTATCAAAGGTTAAGCGGCAAGACCCTTCGCTGTCGTTAACTGAAGCACACTACCTAGTGAATCATCAAGGTTTATCGCCAGTTCTTACGTTCTCATCTTATCCATCGTCCTCTGTTGCACAAAATAGCAATACGCGGATGGGCATGTAAGGACAATCTCGCTATTTATCATGTTCAAACGACCTTTTAGTATACCTAAATCATTCAGATTTATCTTGTTTTTATTATGAAGGTAAAGGGGGAGAACGATGCTTCCGCATTACTTTAATCATCTTTTTGTTACAGGTATAGACATCTATATCGCTGATGTGCTCATTATTCTTACGAGCCTTGGCATTGTAAGTGTGTTAACCTATTTCAAAAAGTGGAAGTGGTTGTGGCGGGAATGGCTAACAACCGTTGACCATAAAAAGATTGGTATTATGTATATTCTTGCGGCTTTCGCAATGTTCTTTCGTGGTGGCATGGACGGGCTCATGATGCGTACCCAACTTGCAGTGCCGAATAATCATTTTCTCAGTGCACAGCACTATGACGAAGTATTTACAACACACGGTACAATCATGATTTTGTTTATGGCAATGCCGATGTTAATTGGATTGATCAATGTTGCTATGCCGCTTCAAATCGGCGCAAGAGATGTTGCATTCCCCTATCTAAATGCAATTAGTTTTTGGACTTTCTTTTTTGGTGCTATGCTCTTCAACCTGTCATTCGTTATTGGTGGGTCACCAGATGCAGGGTGGACCAGTTATGTGCCATTAGCAGGTCCGCACTTTAATCCGGGGCCAGGAGAAAACTACTATTTATTTGGGTTGAATCTAGCTGGACTCGGAACACTGGCCAGTGGGATAAACTTCTTAGTCACTGTTATTCGAATGCGTGCACCAGGGATGACGCTGATGCGAATGCCGATGTTTGTGTGGTCTACACTCATTACGTCGATTTTGATAATTTTTGCATTCCCTGTGCTCACGGTAGCACTTTCGCTATTGACGTTTGATCGTCTGTTTGGTTCGCATATTTTCTCGATGACACACGGCGGGATGCCGATGATGTGGGTTAACCTATTTTGGATTTGGGGACATCCGGAGGTGTATATCGTCATCTTGCCAGCTTTTGGTATATTATCTGAGATTATAGGAACATTCTCAGGTAAGAAGCTATTTGGTTATCCTGCGATGGTTGGATCTCAGATTACGATCGCTTTTTTGAGCTTTGTCGTTTGGGTTCACCACTTTTTTACGATGGGTGCCGGCGCGGCTGTTAACTCCTTTTTTGGAGTTTCGACCATGCTGATTGCAATCCCCACAGGTGTCAAGGTTTTTAACTGGTTATTTACTATGTATAAGGGTAAGATTCGGTTCAACACACCCATGTTGTGGGCACTGGCCTTTATACCGACATTTGTTGTTGGTGGAATGACAGGCGTCATGCTTGCAATTGCACCTGCAGACTATCAGTATCACAACAGTTACTTCTTGATCGCCCATTTCCATTACATGTTAATTGGTGGCACGGTATTTGGCGTATTCGCTGGACTCTACTATTGGTGGCCTAAAATGTTTGGCATGAAATTAAATGAACGTTTGGGACGATGGCATTTCTGGACATTTATGATTAGCTTTAACTTGACGTTCCTTCCAATGTATTTAGTTGGACTAATGGGTATGACACGTCGGATGTACACCTACCCACCAGGACTTGGGTGGAGTCATCTGAATATGCTTGAAACCATTGGTGCGTTCGGACAGGGGATTAGTATGACATTTATGCTCATTAACATTGTCTGGAGTTTCAAATATGCGGAACGGGACGTGACTGGAGATGCATGGGACGGTCGCGCGTTAGAATGGTCCACAACATCACCTGCACCCGAATACAACTTTGCTCATGTACCTGTTGTGTACAGTCGTGATGCGTTTTGGGATATGAAATACAGTAAAAACAAGGAAAAATACCAAGTCAAGGAAAAACCGTATCGTCCAATTCATATGCCAAACAATTCGGGGCGTCCCTTCCTGATGGGATTTGCATTTTTCATCTCCTTTTTCGGTTTTGTTTTTGAATGGTATTTAGTCGGCGGAATTGGACTTGCGGCCGTTTTCTATCTGATGTTTCAACGGTCGTTTGAATATAACACCGATCATTATATCAGTGTGGAAGAAATTGAACACACTGAGGCTGTCACAGGGAGGTCGTAAGTATGGCATACCCAATTGACGCACATCATGCGCCGGTTGATCCATCCGTGCCGCTTGAGTATTCAACTGAAGATGGCAGTTTGAAAATCCTTGGTTTTTGGATTTTCCTTGCGGCTGACATTGTTTTGTTCTCTTGTCTATTTGCAACTTATATTGTGCTTCACAACAACACGTATGGGGGTCCTACCGCTCAGCAACTTTTTGATGTGCCAGGATTTGTTGCTGAAACGCTGTTGCTCTTAACAAGTAGTTTTACTTGTGGATTAGCTATCTTCGAGATGCATCGGAATCGCTTGCAACCGATGATTGGTTGGTGGATTGTAACGATACTTCTCGGTATGGGCTTTGTTGCAATGGAAATTAGCGAGTTTGCCAAATATGTGGGTGAAGGTGCAAATATTACACGCAGTGCCTTTTTATCTGCCTTCTTCATACTGGTAGGAACGCACGGAACGCACGTGACGATCGGGATATTTTGGATGATTGCGCTATTGATTCAGTTCATTCGCTATGGAATTACCGCAGTAACCGCACGTAAAGCATTTGTCGCAAGCTTATATTGGCATTTTCTTGATGCGGTATGGATTTTTATCTTTACCGTCGTATATCTGTCAGGGAAGGTGAGCTAGGATGACGACTCATTCCGATGTGCATGCAACGCAAGATACCGCCATTGCGCCAGGTCAGCCCATCAATCACGAGAAGTTTCCGTGGAAACATATCGTGGGATATGTGTTGTCGTTGGTTCTTACCTTTGCCGCACTGGGTTTGGTATTGTCTTCCGCACTTCCGCTTACGGCGGTGATTGTGTCGATTGTTATATTGGCTGTTTTGCAACTTCTCGTTCAGCTGTTTTTATTTATGCATCTGACAGAAAGGCATGGCTCAGCGACTCATATTTTAACGTTATCTTTTGCGTTTTTTGTGGCCATCACAGTAGTTGCAGGATCGGCATGGATAATGACATTTCGATCGTCGGTTGCTTAGTACGATGTACTGATATACTCCCTCAATAAATACAATGCACAAATGAATTAGAAAGAGGCTTTCGAGAAATTCTCCGAAAGCCTCTTTTTTTTTGCGTAGAGAAGATGCTCAATTTCATGCGGTTACCGTCGTTTGTTTGCGCCGTGAGCGACGATTCGTTCCGGTAATCCGCGTGAATAGAGTGTCTCGAGATCTGCAGTGAAATCTACGATCGATTGATAGAAAGGAGGCTCGTGAGAGACGAGAATGAGCGTACCGCGAAACTTTCGAAGCGCTTTTTGCAGCGCATCTCTCGATGCGTGGTCAAGGTGGTTTGTAGGTTCATCAAGAACTAATGCGTTATATTTTCTGAGAGTCAAAATGCACAGTCGAACTTTTGCCTGTTCACCGCCGCTTAAGGATCGAATCGGTTGGGTGATATGTTCTTGCTTTAGTCCGGACCGAGCAAGTGCCTTTCGAACCTCCTGTTGCGGCCAATCTGGAACATGTTCCCACACGCGTTCCAATGGAGTTATCTTCTCTCGCTCGTATATTTCTTGTGCAAAATAGCCGATTTTGAGCTTGTCATCGCGGTGTAAAACACCTGAAATGGGGTCATGTTCACCTACCAAAGTTTTCAAGAGAGTTGATTTTCCAATCCCATTACATCCGACGAGGGCCACTTTGCTTCCTTGCTCAATCAGAATATCTAACTCAGGCAACAGAGGCTGCTTATATCCAATTTGTATTTTTTTTGCATCAATTGCAATTTTTCCGGAAGGTGGCGCCTCTTGAAAATGAAAAGATGGAGGTTGAGCCGTTGCTGGTACCTCGATTCGATCCATTTTCTCTAATAATTTGCGTCGACTTTGGGCTCGTTTAGTTGTAGACGCGCGTGCAATATTCTTATCGATAAACTCCTCTGTGCGTTTAATATCTTGCTGCTGTCTGGTATAGGCTTGCATCTGTTGTGCGGTTCTTTCCTTTGCATACTGTAAGTAAGCTGAAAATTTTCCGCTATAACGAATGAGTCGCGTGTTTTCAATGGACCAGATGACATCGGCAACGTTCTCTAAAAAATCAGATTCATGTGAAATAACAATAAACGCCTGTGGATATTGTTGGAGATATTCTTTCAGCCACGTAACGTGATTGACGTCAAGAAAGTTGGTCGGTTCATCGAGTAATAGCACATCTGGTTCTTGTAGAAGAAGTTGACCAAGCAAGACTTTCGTACGTTGTCCTCCGCTTAGATTTGAAACAGGGCGATCTAATCCTAACTCGAGTAGCCCTAAACCTGCAGCGACTGATTCGATGCGTGCGCCTAGTTCATAGATCCCGTCGTGCTCTAATTCTTCTTGTAAGTTCGCATAACGTTCCAGAAGACGTTCTAGTTCACGATCTTGCGCTGTTGCAAGTTTCTCCGCAATGGTGTTAAGCCGCGTTTCTTTTTCATAAATATCTTGATAGGCATGTTGTAGTGCCTCTCTGATCGTTGCAAAACAGGATAAATCCGCATGTTGTGTTAAATATCCCAAACGCGCATTTGTTTGCCAACGCACATGACCGTTATCGTGAGAAATTTGATCTGATAGAATTTGCAGGAAGGTAGATTTACCCACGCCATTTCGGCCAATCAGGCCAACGTGTTCACGCGGAGAGAGCTGAATCTGTACATCTTGAAACAGTGTGCGGTCGCTAAAACCATGAGATAAATCGGAGATTTCTAGAATACTCATTCACATCAGAACCTTTCATTCATGGTCTGATGGTACGATTAGCTCATAAGATCAATATTTCTACTTACGTTAGCCTCCGTCACCATCAGTTTATAAAGGTAAAATTGGGCATAGAATCCCTAATTAACCTTCACTCACCATGAGTACATATAGGAGGCACACGAGTTCATCATCCTCTAGACGTTTTATAGTAGATCATTTTAAAAAAAGTATATCATGATCAAGTTTTTGCCGCAAATGATGTGCCCCTCACTTGAACCGACAGGTGTTAGATAATACACACATTGTTTATTGACGCTGTCTATACAAAGTGTAGAATTAAGGGGAATTTAGATGCGGGGGTTAGACAGTGTCGTTGAACGTAGTAAGCGATGATGTGGAGAAAATCGAGATGTTACTGCGCGGTGTTTCGTCTGAGGTACGTAAACAGGGACGGGCTGTATTAGGTGATTTCGATATGACGCCCGCTCAATTTGATGCGCTGATTTGGGCAAATGAATACAGGGACCTGACGATCGGAGAGTTGAGTGCGCGACTAGGACTAGCATATAGTACTACGACCGATCTGGTAGATCGAATTGAACGACGGGCATTTGTGGAACGTATACGCGATGAACAGGACAAACGCGTAGTGAGAGTGCGAGTTCTTGCAAAGGGTGCGTTATTAATAGAGCGTGTTCTTGATGAACGTAGACTGTACTTAGCTTCGGTATTAAGTCGAGTGTCCAAAGAAGATCAGGTTCTCATTTTAGATGCATTAACGATTTTACATACGCGTCTTTGTGATCTTTAGATGGTACATTCATTTGTGCGTTACATAACTGAACGAACGCAGATGAGATAAGCAGATTGATGATACTCTTGGCATGCTGTTTTTAAGGAGGCGGCGTGGACTATTTTGTAATTCGTGAGTATTGTTGTGTATATAGAGGTAGGGGTGTGCTTTAGATGTTCATGCGCAATGCGCCAATCGGAGTTATGGATTCGGGTGTTGGTGGCCTTACCGTAATAGGGGAAATCTGGCGTCAATTGCCACACGAGGAAATTTTGTTTTATGGAGATTCAGCGCGGTGTCCGTATGGTGATCGGTCAACCGAAGAAATTGAGTTGTTTACGTTCAAAGCGCTCGATTATTTGGTCGGTCAAGGAGTTAAAATGTTGGTGATCGCTTGTAATACAGCGACTGCGATTTGTCTTGAACTTGCTCGTGAACGGTACGAGATCCCTGTCATTGGCGTGATCGCCCCCGGTGCTCGTGCGGCGATTGCTGCAACATCGAATCGAAAGGTAGGGATTATTGGGACGAGTGCTACAATTTGCTCAGGAAGTTACCCGAAAGCGCTGCATGCGACACATCAGGGAATCGAAACGTTTCCGCTTGCCTGTCCTTCATTTGTCAGTTTGGTTGAACGAAGTGTAACTCCTGCAGAGGCGTTGCCCATCATTAAAGCGACGCTTCAACCGATTGAGTCAACGCATATTGACACACTTATTTTAGGATGTACGCATTATCCATTACTCGCCAAGATGATTCAGAAAGTTGTCGGTAACGATATTCAATTGATCAATTCGGCAGAACAAACTGCGCGTGATGTGAGTTTTTGGCTCGATGAACACCAACTGACGCGTATTGACTTGCACGATCCATTTCATGTATTTTTAACCAGCGGAGATCCACTCCAATTTTCGCAAATTGGAGAACAATGGCTCTGTCAGTCGATTGATGTGAGTCACTTCGATGTATGGCGGACGGAGTTTTTGCAGAGTACAGGTGATGAATGAGTATGAGGAGGAATGGAATTGCGGGGGGATGAACGATTAACAAATCAATTGCGTCCGGTAACCATTTTGCGGGATTATATCAAGCACGCGGAAGGTTCTGCGTTGATTGATATTGGCAACACACGCGTTGTATGCACGGCTACCGTGGAAGAAAAAGTACCGCCTTTTTTACGTGGAGCAGGACATGGATGGATTACAGCTGAATATTCGATGCTGCCAAGAGCGACTGAGCAGCGCACTCAACGCGAGGCTACCCGAGGAAAACTCGGTGGGCGCACCATGGAAATTCAACGTTTGATTGGACGTTCACTACGAGCGGTTCTTGATTTAAAAGAGCTTGGGGAACGAACGCTTTGGATTGATTGCGATGTGATTCAAGCCGATGGTGGGACGCGTACGGCAGCGATAACCGGTGCATTTGTGGCAGTGGTGGATGCCGTGATGACATTGCGTCGCCGCGGAACGTTGCAGAAGACTCCAATTCGTGATTTTTTGGCGGCAACGAGTGTGGGTATTGTCGATGATGAACTGATGCTGGATTTGCGTTATAAGGAGGATTCAGTTGCAAGTGTCGATATGAATGTGGTGATGACGGGAGCAGGTAGGCTTGTTGAGATTCAGGGAACGGGTGAATCCGCATCTTTTTCTCGTCAGCAAATGAATGACTTGTTGGATCTATCTGAAATTGGAATTCGTCAGTTGATAGATGTGCAAAAGAGTGTAGTGGGCGATATCAGCACCATTCTTTCAAAGAAACCTTATTGACAACCACTGTAGTGACGGAAGTTGAAATGGCTACTCGTCTGTAGGGAGGAGTGTCTTTTGAAACGTCTGGTTATTGCGACTTCGAATGTTGGGAAGATACAGGAATTCTCAGAAGCATTAGACGGATTTGCAATGAGTATCGAGAGTTTGCCGGCAGATTATCGTGCTCCGGAAGAAACGGGGAGTAGTTTTTTAGAGAATGCGTTGATTAAGGCGATGACGGCTGTGAAGTTTTTATCATTACCCGTGCTTGCTGATGACTCTGGTTTAGTGGTGGATGCACTTGGTGGGGCACCAGGCATTTATTCTGCGCGCTTTGGCGGTGCCGCAGTGAGTGATCGGGACCGTTGCGCATTTTTACTTGAACGCATGCAAGGAGTTCCTCCATACGAACGCAGGGCTCGCTTTGTCGCGGCGCTTGCTTTGGTATGGCCCGATGGGCAAAAACTGACTGCGATTGGTACGTGTACGGGCGAAATTACAACCTCTATGCAAGGCGAACGTGGATTCGGGTATGATCCTATCTTTTATTATACGCCGTTACGCAAGACGTTTTCGCAGATGACAATGAGCGAAAAAGCGGCTGTCAGTCACAGAGCAAATGCCCTAAAGCAATTACAAGAGCGCTTGCGAAAAGGGAACGCTCAATAAAAGGAGCTTTACATGTGAGGGTCTGATTATTATAATGGTACTGTTTAATGTTGCTTGTGATGCGTCTCAGTAGCTCAGTTGGATAGAGCAACAGCCTTCTAAGCTGTGGGTCGGGGGTTCGAGCCCCTCCTGGGACGCCACTATTGAGTGGAGGACGTTTTTATGGCCGTGAAGTGGGAGAAAACAGAAGCGAATGTAGGCGTTTTGGAAGTTGAAGTTGGACAGGATAAGGTAAGCAGTGCACTTGACAAAGCGTTTAAAAAAGTTGTTAAACGTGTTAATTTGCCTGGTTTTCGCAAAGGTAAGGTTCCTCGCAAGATTTTCGAGACGCGTTTTGGTGTGGAATCTCTTTACCAAGATGCATTAGATGAACTACTTCCTGAAGCGTATAGCAGTGCTGTGACGGAAGCGCAACTAGATCCGGTGGACCGTCCGCAAATTGATATTGTACAGATGGAAGTTGGTAAGCCGCTTGTCTTTAAAGCAACAGTTACGGTGAAACCAGAAGTAGAGCTTGGTGACTATAAGGCCGTTACATATGAAGATAAGGACTTCGTGTTATCGCAAGAACGCATTGATGAAGAGCTTGACAAGGTTCGGAAAGGGCATGCAGAGTTACAGGTTCTTGAGGATGGCTCGGCAGAATCTGGCGACATGATTGTGATGGATTTCAAGGGATATGTGGATGGGGAAGTATTTGAAGGCGGCGAAGCTGAAAATTATCAATTGGAGATTGGAACTAACACGTTTGTTCCAGGCTTTGAAGATCAATTGGTCGGAGCAAAGTCGGGTGAAGAACGAACGGTCACAGTCACATTTCCGGAAGACTACCACGTGAAGTCACTCGCGAATAAGGAAGCAAGGTTTGATGTTGTCATTCATGATATCAAGCGGAAGGTACTACCCGAATTAGATGATGAGTTTGCTAAGGATATTAGTGAATTCGAGACTTTTGAAGAATTCAAGGCGGATTTAGTAAAAAAATTGGAGCACGACTTAGAACATGAACATGAGCATTATGTTCAAGATGCAGTAGTTCAAGCGATAGTTGCCCAGGCATCTGTTGATATTCCGGTTGTCATGTTTGAGCAAGAGATTGACTCTGAAATGAAGGAGTTTGAATCTCGCTTATCCCAACAAGGAATTCCGCTTGACGCATATCAGGAATTTACAGGAAGCACAGTTGAAGAGTTGCGGGGACAATTTCGCGAAGAGGCACAAAGTCGAGTGAAAACTTCGCTTGTCCTTGATGCAATTGCGCGCTTCGAAGATATCCAGGTTACGGAAGAAGAAGTTCATGAAGAGCTGCAAAAATTTGCAGAATCGACAGGACTTGAAATTAGTCGTGTCATACAATTGTTACAAAGCCGTGATCCCGGTCTAAGTGGTTTGCGTTCGCAAATTATTTCGCGAAAAACGGTTCAGTTTTTAGTTGACCATAGCGCGCGAGCATAAAGTTGTGTAAAATGAATCCATGAAGTGATAGGGCACTGGACATTGTGCCTTATTTTTCCTTCTGAAACATGGCTGCGTGGGTAACAGGAGGTTAATTGTATGAATTTAGTGCCTATGGTAATTGAGCAAACGAGCCGTGGTGAGCGTGCTTACGATATCTATTCGCGTTTGCTAAAGGATCGGATCATCTTTATTGGAACACCCATCGATGACTTTGTTGCGAACTCAGTTGTTGCACAACTGCTTTTTTTGGCATCGGAAGATGCAGAAAAAGATATTAGTTTGTACATTAATAGCCCAGGTGGATCTGTCACTGCTGGGATGGCTATTTTTGACACAATGCAATATATTAAGCCGCAAGTGTCGACCATTTGTGTGGGTCTAGCCGCTAGTATGGCTTCACTGTTGTTGACGGCAGGAGCAAAGGGAAAGCGATTCGCTCTACCTAACAGTGAGATAATGATACATCAGCCTTTAGGTGGTGTGCGGGGGCAAGCTACAGATATTAAGATTCACGCGGAGTGGATCTTAAAAACTCGCCACAAATTGAATCAAATCTACGTAGAGCGCACGGGTCAATCGCTTGCGCAAATTGAGAAGGATACAGATCGAGATAACTGGATGGGTGCAGAAGAGGCAAAAGCGTATGGCCTCATTGATGAGGTGATTTTGCGTACGGATCTAAGATAAGGAGGGATACCCATGTTTAAGTTCAACGATGACAAAGGGCAACTTAAGTGTTCGTTCTGTGGGAAAACCCAGGATCAAGTGCGCAAACTCGTAGCAGGACCGGGTGTCTATATTTGCGATGAATGCATTGAACTGTGTAACGAGATCGTTGAGGAGGAACTTGGCGACGAAGAAGAGTTCGAATTAAAGGACGTTCCTAAGCCCACAGAGATCAAGTCAATCCTTGATTCTTATGTGATCGGCCAGGAACGTGCTAAGAAATCTCTTGCGGTTGCAGTGTACAATCATTATAAGCGAATTAACACAGGATCTAAGGCTGAAGATGTTGAACTGTCAAAAAGCAATATTTTATTGATTGGACCTACTGGTTCAGGTAAAACATTGTTGGCACAGACGCTTGCGCGTATCTTGAATGTTCCGTTTGCAATTGCAGATGCTACGTCTTTAACCGAGGCAGGTTATGTAGGTGAAGATGTTGAAAATATTCTCTTGAAGTTGATCCAGTCTGCCGACTATGACGTTGAGAAGGCCGAAAAGGGCATCATCTACATTGATGAAATTGACAAGATCGCTCGTAAGTCGGAGAATCCATCAATCACGCGCGATGTATCGGGTGAAGGTGTTCAACAAGCATTGCTGAAAATTCTTGAAGGAACGGTTGCAAGTGTTCCACCACAAGGTGGACGAAAGCATCCACATCAAGAGTTTATTCAAATTGATACGAGTAATGTCTTGTTTATTTGTGGTGGTGCGTTTGATGGGATGGAGCCTATCATTCGCCGCCGACTAGGTAAGAAAGTGATTGGATTTGGAACGACAGACGAAGCACGTGAACAGTTTTTTGAAAATGAATTGCTTTCCCGTGTTTTACCGGAAGATTTGCTGCGCTATGGCTTGATTCCGGAGTTCGTTGGACGCTTACCTGTGGTAACAACATTACAAGCTCTTGATGAAACGGCGTTAAAGCAGATTCTGACAGAACCAAAGAACGCGCTCGTGAAGCAGTACCAAAGATTGCTTGAAATGGACTCGGTGGAATTGGAGTTTGATGAAGCGGCTTTAACAGAAATTGCCAAAGAGGCAATTAAGCGCAACACAGGTGCACGAGGTTTGCGCGCGATTATTGAGAGTATTATGCTTGAGGTTATGTATGACTTGCCTTCGCGTACAGATGTGAAGAAATGTATTGTTACAAAAGACACGGTGATCAACCGTGATGAGCCCACACTTGTCGTTGACTCAGGTCCAGTAACTGATGGGCGCAAGAAAAAGAAAAAGGAAGAGACCGCGTAAGCGGTCTTTTTCTTTTGCTCGAAGCGTTTATCTCTGTCATTCGATGGCTACAATAATTATTACTTGTGGGAATCGGAGGGAGAAGGATGAACTCGAGTTTACTGATACTAGCAGCCATCCAAGTTGTATTTGCCGGGATCGTGAGTGTGTATTTTTTCAACCTTATGCGTACTCAACAACATAACCGAGTAAATATTGATAGAGAATCGTCTCGTGAAATGGAGAGATTGCGCCGTCTGCGAGCGATCTCTTTAACAGAGCCGCTCTCGGAGAAAACTCGTCCTGCATCAATGCGTGATATTGTAGGGCAAGAAGATGGACTGCGTGCCCTACGTGCGGCATTGTTCGGACCCCATCCGCAACATGTGTTAATTTACGGACCCCCAGGTGTCGGTAAAACTGCTGCTGCACGGGTTGTGCTGGAGGAGGCAAAATGCAGCACCGGTTCTCCTTTTGCCACAGAGGCTGTGTTTTGGGAGATTGACGCTACTACAGCTAGATTTGACGAACGTGGTATTGCGGATCCTTTGATTGGATCTGTGCATGATCCGATTTATCAAGGAGCTGGATCAATGGGAGTGGCTGGCATTCCGCAGCCAAAACCTGGTGCAGTTACGAAAGCTCATGGCGGTGTCTTATTTATTGACGAAATTGGTGAGTTACACTCCATTCAGATGAATAAGCTATTGAAGGTATTGGAAGATCGTCGAGTGTATCTGGAAAGTGCGTATTACAATCCAGACGATGTGAATATTCCGCTTCATATTCATGATATCTTTCAACAAGGATTACCTGCCGATTTTCGGCTTGTGGGAGCTACGACAAGAAGTCCTGAAGAAATCCCCCCTGCCATTCGCTCACGGTGTGTTGAGGTGTTTTTTCGCCCGTTAGTTCCAATAGAGATCGGAATCATCGTGGAGCGTGCCGCAGCAAAGCTGAATATGCCGATCACTGATGAGGCAGTAAGTGTCGTAAAGCGCCATGCAACGAATGGCCGCGAAGCTGTGAATGTTGTGCAAATTGCAGCAGGAATTACATTGACAGATGGTCGCACACAAATTTCATCTGGTGATATGGAATGGGTCGTTCACAGTAGTCATATTGCTATGAGACCTGAACGCAAGGTGCCGCTTATTCCGCAAGTTGGCGTTGTAAATGGTTTGGCCGTTTATGGTCCCTCTTTAGGACTGTTGCTGGAGGTGGAAGCGACAGCGACGCAGGCTGCGGTACTTGGGCATGGGAGTGTGTCTGTTACAGGAGTGGTGGAAGAAGAGGAGATCGGTGGTAGTGGGAGAGTCCTGAAACGTCGCAGTATGGCGCGTACTTCTGTAGATAACGTTTTGACTGCGTTACGGCGTATTCTGCCTGTGAATATTTCTGATTATGAAGTGCATGTCAATTTTCCTGGGGGTATTCCAGTGGATGGTCCCTCTGCTGGAGTGAGTATGGCTGTGGCCATCTATTCAGCGGTCACCGGTTTAAAAGTTGACAATCTGGTCGCGATGACAGGAGAAGTTTCAATTTATGGGGGAATTCGACCGGTAGGTGGAGTTTCTGAGAAAGTGGTTGCAGCTCGTGAAGCAGGGGCCACAAAGGTTTTGATCCCTGTTGAAAATGATCAAGCAAGGCTGCATCAGGATGTTGGGATCGAGGTGGTTCCAATTATTCGACTGGAGGAAGCGCTAGCGATTGCGCTTGGCGTTTCTACCTTGCCAGAACCACTCGGAATGTCAGCACTAGCACCCATTCTTGCTCCGGGGGCAGCAGTTCAAGGGACAATTTGAATACGATTCGATTTTTGGAAAAACATATCAGAAGAGAAACAGAAGCGTTCTCGCTTCTGTTTCTTTTACAGCTTGTTAGACAAAGGGGGGGAATTTCGATACAATGCACAGTGATAAAGCTGTGGGGGTGCAGATAATGGCTCAAGCTGAAATATCAGAGGAACGGATTTTACCGCTACTCCCGCTGCGCGGCCTGCTCGTCTATCCTGCAACGGTTCTTCATTTAGACGTTGGTCGGGAGAAATCAGTGCGCGCTTTAGATAAGGCGATGCTTGAAGATCATATGATTTTACTCGCAACGCAGATGGATACTCAGATTGACGATCCTGCTGCGGAAGATATTTATACAGTGGGGACAGTTGCACGCGTTAAGCAAATGATGAAGTTACCAAATGGAACAATTCGCGTATTGGTAGAAGGGATAGAACGGGCTAAAATTATTAGTTTCATGGAAGAGGATGATTGGTTTGAAGTTCGGGCGGAAATTTTAACCCCAACTGAACGAGATCATCCCGAAGTAGACGCATTAGTGCGTGCTGTAACACAGCAGTTTGAACAGTTTTTACAGGTGTCAAAAAAACACACGCCCGAAACACACGCAGCCGTTGCAGACATTGAGGATCCAGGGCGATTGGCGGATGCGATTGCGGCAAATTTATCACTGAAGATGAAAGACAAGCAAGCAATTCTTGAGGCGATTGAAGTGACTGATCGACTCGAAACACTTCTGGAAATTTTATCTGATGAGCGCGAAATAGTAGAGTTAGAGAAGAAAATTTCACAACGTGTGCGTAAACAAATGGAACGTACGCAAAAGGAATATTATTTGCGTGAACAGATGAAGGCGATTCAAAAGGAGTTGGGTGATAAAGAGGGGCGTATAGCGGAGGTTGAAGAGTTGCGTGAGCAACTAGCAAATCATAAACTCTCCGAAGCTGTTCATGATCGTGTGGAAAAAGAGATTGACCGATTAGAAAAAATTCCGCAGGCTTCTGCTGAAGGATCCGTTATTCGAACTTATATCGATTGGCTACTCGCTCTTCCGTGGGAAGATGAAGAACAGTCGGAAATTGATATTCATCGTGCCCGTAGCGTCTTGGATGCAGATCATTATGGGTTGGAAAAAGTGAAGGAACGGATTATTGAATATCTGGCAGTTCAAAAATTGGTCGGTGGTCATCGCGGACCAATTTTATGCCTCGTTGGTCCTCCTGGTGTTGGGAAAACTTCACTTGCAAAATCGGTGGCCCATGCACTCAATCGTCATTTTGTTCGGATTTCCCTAGGGGGAGTTCGAGATGAAGCGGAGATTCGCGGTCATCGGAGAACTTACGTCGGAGCAATGCCTGGGCGCATTATTCAGGGGATGAAGACTGCTGGTACGACGACACCCGTTTTTTTGCTTGATGAAATTGATAAAATGGCGAATGACTTTCGAGGAGATCCTGCATCGGCCATGCTAGAAGTGCTTGATCCGGAACAAAACAGCACATTTAGCGATCATTACATTGAGGTTCCGTACGATTTATCAAAGGTTATGTTTATTACGACTGCCAATACCGTACATACGATTCCACAGCCACTTTTAGATCGGATGGAGACGATCTACTTGTCTGGGTATACTGAGGTCGAAAAATTGCGCATTGCGATCGACTACTTATTGCCAAAACAACGCAAAGAGCATGGCCTAACAAAGGATCGTTTGAGTGTCAGTCAAGATACAATGTTACGGGTGATTCGCGAGTACACACGCGAGGCGGGCGTACGTAATTTGGAACGACAAATCGCGAGTTTGTGCCGTAAAGCCGCGAAGTTAATCGTTGCTGGGGAAAAGAAACGAGTAACAATGACTGTTAAGAATCTTGGACAGTTTCTTGGTTCGCAACGATACCGATATGGTATGGCGGAACAGGAGGATCAGGTTGGAGTTGTTACAGGCTTGGCCTGGACAGAAGCTGGTGGGGACATTCTGGCCATCGAGGTGTCGGTCGTAGAAGGGAAAGGCAGGCTCACTATCACTGGACAGTTGGGTGATGTTATGAAGGAATCGGCACAGGCTGCATTGTCGTATATTCGGTCTCGTGCTAGGGAATTAGAGATACCGTCTGAATATATGGAAACGCACGATATTCATATTCATGTCCCTGAAGGTGCGATTCCAAAGGATGGTCCGTCCGCTGGGATTACGATGGCCACTGCACTCGCCTCGGCGTTAACAGGCCGTCCAGTCGATCGACATATTGCGATGACCGGTGAAATTACTCTGCGCGGTCGGGTACTACCGATTGGTGGGGTCAAGGAAAAGTCGCTTAGCGCGCATCGCGCGGGAATTGATAAAATACTACTTCCGCGAGACAATGAAAAAGACATCGATGAGGTGCCAGAGAGCATTCGTGAAAAAATGCAGTTTGTATTTGTTGATCATATGGATCAGGTTTTGCGTCAGGCATTAAAATAAAATAACTAGTGATTGAGGGGGGGCGCGAGTAATGATTATTCACTCTGCCGAATTTATAATCTCGGCTGTGCGCCTTGATCAGTGCCCGACAGCCGAAAAAGCTGAGTTTGCGTTTGTTGGGCGCTCTAACGTAGGGAAGTCTTCATTGTTAAATAAGTTGTTGAATCGACGTAAACTGGCTCGTATCTCAGGTCAGCCAGGAAAGACGCAAACATTAAATTTTTATCACATTAACGAAGATTTTTATTTGGTGGATCTACCCGGGTATGGGTATGCAAAAGTTTCAAAGGAATTACGCGCCAAATGGGGACCTATGGTTGAAGAGTATTTAATTCGACGGGACACTCTAATTAAGGTCGTACAATTGATTGATGTAAGGCATCTCCCAACGCGTGACGATCAGATGATGTATGAATGGTTAAGCTACAATGGACGTTCGCCTCTTGTTGTTGCCACAAAAGCGGATAAGATCGCACGGGGAGCCTATGGCAAACACGTTCAACAAATTAGAAATACGCTCAAGATGGATTCGTCTCAGTCTGTGGTTGTTCTTACTTCTGCTGATACTGGGTATGGTATTGATCAGTTGTGGGCGACCTTGGATCAGGAATTGCAACAATTTCATGGCTCAGTTCATCTCCTCTTATAGAGGTTGTTCAAAAAGGGTCGAGAACTCTGCGGCGCAGGGCTTCGGCTTGTGCTGGACATGCGTGCTCATGTACCACCTATCGTACACTTCGCGCGCATGTCGTCCAGACTTCACCAAACCCCTGCTTGCATCTTATCTCAACCCTTTTTGAACAGTCACTTATAGGATGAATCATTTCAGTGGGCATGAGACTTCACTTGTGGCCTCTGTTATAGCATGGTCTTGACCGCCAAATTCTGTGACAAGCATCCCGAATAAAATGAGAGCACATCCAATGATTGCGGCCGCTGAGAGTCGCTGCTGTGTCCAAACATACGCGGCGATGGCGGCGAATACTGGCTCCATCGAAAAAATAAGAGCCGTCCGTGTTGGTGTGGTGAATTTTTGAAATGAAGTTTGTGCAAAATAGGCAACTACTGTAGCGAAGACAATACAAATCCACAGTGCCAACTCAACAGTTGGCGACTCTAATGCGGTCGTCGGCCGTGCAAGCGGAGTTCGTGTCACGATGAGAACGAGAGATGACAGCATGCCTACGGTTAGAATCTGAATAGCGGCTAAAGGTAATGCGGGATAATGAGGTGCATAGCGGCCTACGGCAATAATTTGCATGGCGAAGGCAATGGCACAGAGAAGTTCGAAAAAGTCGCCGCCGTTTAGTGATCCTGGCTGACCAAAGGTGAGCAGAAATAATCCGATGGTTGCCATCGATACGCCGACCCATGCAAATGTGGGTGGTTTGTGTTTTAAGATGAATATCGAGAAGAGAGGGACGAGGACAACAGACAAACCAGTGATAAAGCCGGCTGTGGCTGGAGATACATAGAGTAAGCCAATCGTCTGAAAAGCATACCCTGCAAAGAGCCAAAGACCGATGAGAAACCCCACAAAAATGAGGTGTCGATTCAGCGATTTTCGCCAGGGTTTAAACGAAAGTGAGATGGCAAGCATCAAGAGCCCGGCAATGCTGAAGCGAAGGGCGAGGAATGAAAATACAGGGATGATCCGGATGGCGTCCTGCACGAGAACAAATGTGGTGCCCCAAACAAAGGTGATCAGTAAGAGAATTGCATCGGCCATAATCCGTTTTGTCATGAAGAACCCCCGCATTCTGGACGAGTGAAGATGGTCCAAATGACATAGAAAGCTGTAGTCTTATTGTGCCTTGACCATCATCACGAGTCAAGATATTCTCTTTATAGAGTGAGATAGTATTGATCGCAATTGATCGCAATTGATCGCATCTCTTCGAAGAAATCGAAAAGGTGTCAAACATAGGTTCTCCTGTTGATCGGATTAAATGATATAATGCGTAGGGAAAAGATGTAGATGGGTTAGTTTCGTTGGCGTAAAGGCGCTGACTATGGAGATGACAGTTATGCAGATTTTGCTGATGGGACTCAACTATCGAACGGCGCCAGTCGAGATTCGGGAGCAGTTTAGTATTGCAGAATCTGCTCTTGAACAGACTTTGTCCGATTTGACGGCGATGCCGGGGATTGCGGAAGCAACCATTGTATCAACGTGTAATCGCACGGAAGTCTATGTGGTGACGAGTGATCGTGCAAAGGGTGAACAAAGTGTTCGTCTGTTGCTGAGTCACATTTCTGGCTTATCTATTGCTTCATTTAAACCTTATTTATATACGGCTTTTGATAAGGCCGCTGTGTTGCATTTATACCATGTGGTGACAGGACTCGATTCGATGGTGGTCGGGGAGACGCAGATATTAGGTCAGGTTCGACATGCTTATTTAAGTGCACAGAGTGTTTTTGCCACTAATACTGTACTGAATCACTTATTTCGCAGTGCTGTAAGTCTTGGGAAACGTGTGCAAACGGAAACGGCAATTGGGCAAAGTGCCGTATCTGTTAGTTATGCCGCTGTGTCTCTAGCAAAAAAAGTTTTTGATAGTTTAGCGAATAAGACAGTTCTCGTTATAGGTGCTGGGAAGATGAGCGACCTAACACTTACAAATCTTGCTGCACAAGGTGTGAGCAAGATTCTTGTGGTCAATCGCACCTTGGAGCGCGCTGAGGAAATGGCACGAAAATTCGGTGGGCGTGCTTTTTCTATGGAACAAATTTCAAGTGCACTCATGCAAAGTGACATTGTCATCAGTTCAACAGGCGCAAAGAATTATGTTTTAACTTATTCCATGATCAATGACTTAATGCGGCAGCGGAAACACCGACCGCTTTTTTGTATTGATATTGCTGTTCCACGCAATATCGATCCAAACTTAGAACGCATTGGCAATGTCTACGTGTATGACATTGATGATTTGCAAGGAGTAGTTGCGGCCAATGTAGCGATTAGAAAACAAGAGTCGATTCGAGTTGAGAAGATGATTGACGAAGAAGCGTGTGTTTTTGAGATTTGGCGGTCAGAGCAGGCGGTCGTACCGCTCATTGCAGATTTACGCAAGAAGGCAGTGGAGGTTCAAGAGCGAGTGATGGAAAGTCTCTTGAACAAATTGCCTGAATTAGATGAACGAGAAGTAAAGGTTTTGCAAAAACATACGATGAGTATTGTCAATCAAATGTTACGCGAGCCAATTTCACAAGTGAAAGAGATGGCGATGGAACCATCTGGTGGTGAAGCGGTGCTCGCATTCGCCCGGATTTTCGGATTGACGGAAGCGGTTCGAGATGAGGAGCCTCAACGGTTGCCAGGCACTGAAATTGAGATAGAGACAAATGAATCGCAAGGCCAAGTGGTTGCGACAAACGAAATAGGGATTGACAAAAGCAGTTCGCGTGTTGAAAAACGAGATGCATTGGCGCGCGAGTGGAATGGAGTTAATGCGATAGTTGCTCTTTCTGCGCTGTGAGGGGGTAGATATGGCATTTATGAACTCGCCTGCCGCATACGTGCTTATGATCATCCTTTATGCGGTGAGCATCGGGATGTTTTATTTAGATTTTTTAAAGGATAACCGCATCGCTAGTCGGATAGGTCTAGCAATGCTTGTTTTCGTTTGGATGTTAGTCACATGGATTATGAGCGTGCGCATGGTGGCAGATCATCCATTGCCATTCTTTTCTTCAGGTCAAGTAATCATTCTATTTGCATGGCTTTTAATTACCGTCTCAATTCTTGTTTATTATTTTTCTCGAATCGATTATTTTACGCTTTTCATGAACATTCTTGGTCTTGTTTTTGTTGTTTTTGATGCGTTTGTTCATGGGCAATCACTCGACGCAACATATGGTCAACATGATTTATTGCTGCTGCATATCGGCGTTGCGCTACTCAGTTATATTGCTTTTACACTTTCGATGATGTTTAGCTTACTCTATCTTTTGGAGGATTCTGCTGTGCGTTTAAAGCGCTTCCAAAGTGGAGCTTTTAGACGATTGCCTCCACTTGAGCGATTGGATATATACGCATTTCGATCTGCTGTGATCGGGATGCCGCTCATGCTTTTAGGAATGATGTTAGGTGCTTTGTGGTACTTTTTGTTAAGTGGTAAAGTGATGTTATTCGATCCTAAAACGATAGGTGCGATTTTGCTGTCGCTATTCTATGGTCTATATGCGTATGCCCGAAATGCAGGGTGGATCACTGGTCGTCGCGCTGGTTGGGTAAACCTTGCGTGTTATGTCGTGGTATTGTTCAATTTTTTGTTTGTTGGGGAATTAAAGGCAGATTTCCACCGTTGGTGAGGAGGATGAAAAATGCGAACGATCGTAGTTGGCACAAGACGGAGTGTTTTGGCCACAACACAAACAGGACACGTGATCGATGCTTTGCATAGACAATTTTCAAACCTGAGGATTGAAGTAAAAGAAATCGTGACAATGGGAGATCGCGTAACGAATGTTCCGTTGGCTGAAGTCGGAGGTAAAGGTTTATTTATTTCAGAGATTGAATCCGCATTGTTGGCGCGCGAAATTGATTTTGCTGTACATAGCATGAAGGATGTACCTGCAGAACTAGCCACTGGATTGCTGATCGGGGCCATTCCAAAGAGAGAAGACGAACGCGATCTCTTGATTACGCGTCAAGGCCATACGATCCGCACTTTGCCATATGGTGCACGGATTGGGACGAGTTCATTGCGGCGTAGTGCACAATTGCGCAATTTGCGTGAGGATGTGCAGATAGAAGTATTACGTGGCAATATTGATACTAGACTTAAGCGTCTTGACGAATTAGACGCTATAGTATTGGCAGCAGCAGGTCTTAGCAGAATGGGATGGTGGGATGGGGAAGGTAATCTCTCCTATCATGGACATTCGATTGTTGGGTATGCACTCCCTGTACATGACTTCTTGCCAGCCGTTGGACAGGGTGCATTAGCACTTGAATGCCGCTGGGATGATCAAGAGATTTTAGCGATGCTTTCGACGCTACATGATTCAACTACGGCGCTACAGGTGGAGGCGGAGCGGGCTTTCTTAAAGGCGGTAGGTGGGAGTTGTCAGGTTCCGATCGGTGCGCATGCGACTATTTCAAACGAAGCTGTGATACGTTTAGACGGGATGATCGGGGAACCGGACGGGACTGAGTTGATTCGAGGAATTCAGGAAGGGGAGCATCCTGATACGATCGGGAGAGAATTAGGGGAACATCTCCTACATGCCGGTGGAGATCGCATTTTGCGGGAACTTCACATTGAAACGAGGTAGTGGTGGATGGGAACGCTTGCAAATAAAACGGTTGCCATTACGAGAGCATTCTCGCAGACGCAAGAAATGATCCATGCAATTCAACGATTTGGTGGAATTGCGAGTTGTTACCCTCTGCTTGAGATTCACTTGCGTTCAGATGATCCTGTCCTTCGCATGGCCATTCTGATGCCTGTGGATCTTATTGTTTTCACGAGTGTCAATGGGGTTCGGGCGTATTTGGATGCACGGGTGCGCGAAGAGCACTGTGGTGCGAGTCCGTCTGTGGTTTGTGTGGGTGCGAAAACGGCAGAGGCCGCTGTTACGGCTGGCTTAACAGTCGTTGGAATACCCCCGCACTTTGCTGCACAGTATCTTGTCGATCTGATATGCGAACGACATTTTGAAGGTCGGCGCATTCTGCTCGTGCGCGGGAATCTGGCCGATCCGCAGTTGACCGCTGATCTTCAGGCTTTGCAGTGTGAGGTGATCGACTGCGTTGGCTACGATACAATGCCTGGACCAGATGCGAAGCGTTTATGGGCGGATATTGCAAAGGGGAAGATTGATGCGGTTACGTTCTTAAGCGGATCTGCAGTTGAGGTGTTTGTAGCAGAGCGACCAAAGGGCAGTAATCTCAACCATCTGATTTTGGCAGCGGTTGGTCCAAAGACGCAGCATGTGTTGTTGAAGTTTGGATTACCCTGTCATGTTGTTGCGGATGATGCCACAGGCGCAGATCTTGTTGACGCCCTAGCAAACTATTTTGCGCAAGCTCCTGATTTTTAGTAAGCTAGAAAATGCATATATTGTGTGCGCAGATTCGCACAAAAAGATGAGGGGGAACAATAATGGATTTACACTTTGATCGACATAGACGTATAAGAAATCATCCGGTGTTGCGGGATATGGTGAGAGAAACGAGAGTGCTCACTTCTGATTTTATGTATCCTTTGTTTGTCACACATGATGAGGGTCGTCATCCAGTTTTATCTATGCCAGGAGTCGATCATTTGAGTTTAGAGGAGTTAAAACGGGAGACAGAGACATTAAGTGAGCTGGGTGTTCCTGCCATGATGATTTTTGGTATTCCTGCGATTAAAGATGACCTCAGTTCAGAAGCATATGCAGAGAATGGGATTGTACAGCAGGCCATTCAGGCAGTAAAACAAGAGAATTCGCGCATGTTTGTGGCTACAGATGTTTGTTTGTGTCAGTATAATCCAGCTGGACACTGTGGCGTCGTGCATGACGATCAAATTTTAAATGATGAATCACTAGAACTGCTAGCAAAGACAGCGTTATCTCATGTTCAGGCGGGTGCAGATTTGGTGGCTCCATCTGATATGATGGATGGTCGCGTTGCAGCGATTCGCACAAAACTTGACAAAGAGGGATTTGTTCAAACGCCGATTATGTCGTATGCGGTCAAATACGCTTCAGCTTTTTACGGCCCGTTTCGCGAAGCAGCCCATTCTACACCGGCTTTTGGAGATCGTCGAACATATCAAATGGACCCAGCCAACGTGCGTGAGGCAATGCGCGAAGCACGATCAGACGTTGCAGAAGGTGCAGACATATTGATGGTGAAACCGGCATTGGCTTATATGGACGTGATGCGCGCAGTGAAGGAATCGTTTGATCTACCGCTGGCTGCTTACAATGTGAGTGGAGAGTACGCGATGGTAAAGGCTGCGGCGCAGCAAGGATGGATTGATGAGCAAGCGGTTGTGATGGAAATGATGACAGGGTTAAAACGTGCAGGTGCAGAAATATTAATTAGCTACTTTGCAAAAGATGTTGCTCGTTATTTACGTGCAAGTGGATCCTGAGGGAGGAGGAGTATTTGATGAGTGATGAAATAAAGGATACGGTGGAAAATTCCAAAGGGAGTAAGTCAATCGCAGCATTTGCGCGTGCGAAGCAATCACTCCCAGGCGGGGTGAACAGCCCTGTCCGGGCATTTCGCGCCGTGGGTGGAACACCTCCTTTTATTGAACGAGGTGAGGGTGCCTATTTAACAGATATTGACGGATGCCGGTACATTGATTATCTGCTTTCCTGGGGACCGCTAATTGCGGGACATGCACATCCGGCCGTCGTTCATGCGATCACTCAGCAGGCGCAATTGGGAACGAGTTTTGGCGCACCAACAGAGATTGAGACTGAATTGGCTGAAGAAATCAAACGGGCGTATCCATCAATGGATTTGGTGCGTATGGTGAGTTCTGGAACGGAAGCAACCATGAGTGCACTGCGTGTAGCACGTGGATATACAGGACGTTCACGTATTGTAAAATTCACTGGGTGTTATCATGGGCATGCTGATAGTTTACTTATTCGTGCGGGATCGGGGGTTGCAACACTTGGTTTACCGGATTCACCTGGTGTCCCAAGCGCGATTGCAGAGTTAACGCTTACTGTACCATACAATGACGTTGATCGTTTACGCATGGTGTTTGAGGAGTTTGGCGAAGAAATTGCAGCGGTGATTATTGAACCTGTAGCGGGCAATATGGGGCTCGTACTGCCGCAAGGAGGATACTTGCAGGCAGTCCGTGATCTTACACTTGCGTATGATACATTATTGATTTTTGATGAGGTTATGACGGGATTTCGCGTTAGCTATGGAGGAGCGCAGGAGAGATTTGGCATTGATCCGGATCTAACCACCCTTGGGAAGGTGATTGGGGGCGGCATGCCAGTTGGGGCCTATGGCGGGAAGCGGGAGATCATGGAACAAATCGCGCCAGAAGGCCCGATCTATCAGGCGGGCACATTGTCGGGAAACCCGCTTGCCATGGCTGCTGGACTTGCAACACTCAAGCTGCTGCAAACGGAGGGTGCCTATGACCGCTTAGAGAGAGTTTCACAGCGTCTCGCACAAGGATTTATGGATGCGGGGCATCGCGCCGAGTTGCCTGTGCAGGCACATGCGATCGGAGCGATGTTCGGGAATTTTTTTGCGAAAGATCCGGTTGTTGATTATGCCACGGCGATGCAGGCAGATCTTGCTCTGTACGCTGATTATTTTCATGCCATGCTAGCACGTGGGTTCTACTTTGCTCCATCCCAACTTGAAGCAGGGTTTGTATCGCTAACACATACAGATGAACAGGTGGAACAAACACTTATAGCGATGGGTGACGTCATGCAAAATTTACGCCGACGGAGGCGATAGAATGGATGTGCAACGACGTCGGCTTGTTCTTGCTTCCCTTCTTGTAGCAATGTTTTTATCTGCAATGGAGGGAACGATCGTCGCTACGGCGATGCCGACGATTATAGGAGACTTGGGCGGATTTTCACTTTTTGCTTGGGTTTTTTCGTTGTTTTTACTTGCTCAAGTTGCATCCATTCCAATTTACGGTCGTTTATCTGACGTATGGGGTAGAAAACGGGTTTTCTCGATTGGCATGATTATTTTCCTCCTAGGGAGTTTACTCTGCGGATTTTCCCACTCGATGGTAATGCTGATTATATCGCGTGCTATTCAGGGAATCGGTGCAGGTGCGATACAACCTGTCGCTTCAACAATTGTAGGGGATATGTATGCATTGCGTGAACGAGCAAGAGTACAAGGATACATCAGCGGTGCATGGGCTCTGGCCTCGATTATAGGACCTACGTTTGGTGGGCTGATTGTTCAAGTGATCGGATGGCCGTGGATTTTTTGGATCAATGTGCCGATTGGGCTTGCTGCTTGGTTAGGCATCTTCTTATTTCATCGCGAAGAGCTTACCTTACAAAAACATACGATTGATTACGTTGGTTCGTTAACGCTTGTCATTGGAATATCCGCTCTCATTTTGGCGTTGGTACAAGGTGGAGTAGTGTGGTCTTGGCTATCCTGGCAAAGTATGTTCTCCTTTACCTCATTTCTTCTGTTTACAATCTTATTTATTTTACGACAGAGAGTTGCTGCTGAGCCCATTTTACCACTGCATTTACTTAGTACACGCAATGTGGCTTTGGCAAATGGCATCGCCCTGATAATCGGGGGTATTACATATGGAATTTCCTCTTTTACGCCGACATTTGCGCAAGGCGTCCTCGGAACGAGTCCAGTTGTTGCAGGACTTACGATTGCAACATTGTCTATTGGCTGGCCTATCGCAGCCAGTCTTTCTGGACCCATCATTTTATCGCGTGGGTATCGCTATTCATTCATTCTCGGATTAAGTGTCACTCTATTGGCGACGATCATCTATCCTTTTTTATTGACGCCATACTCAAATGCATGGTTACTCGGTGTAGGTACTGCAATGTTCGGGTTTGGACTTGGATTGTCGTCGACCACATCACTATTGCTCGTGCAAACAGCAGTTTCCTATGATCAACGTGGTGTCTCTACGGGGGTCAACATGTTTTCGCGAACGCTCGGAAGTTCTTTATGGGTCGCGATCTTGGGAAGCATTATGGACGGGGTTATCGCATCGCGTTTGCGTGTGCAAAGTGGAGTGCAGTCAAATCAAGGAGCCACACTTAACGTGACAAACGTCTTGCTTGACCCTGTGGCGAGAGCGCAACTGCCTCTTGCAAAATTACACGTTTTAACGCATGCTCTCGCGACTGGTATCGACAGAGCATTTTGGTTTGTGTGTGCCTCCGCTCTTGTGGGGATCATTTTAACGTGGTTTGTATCATCTACTATTCCCCAGCAACAATGACCTATTCCTTTGTTTCCTGTCACCCTCATTCTTTTCTGCCCGTTCGTAAGGCATAACTAGGCCGACTGTGACGTATGGTTTGGGAGAGGCATATGGCAGCAGCAGGGGGGATTATTTTGGCTGAACAAGAAGAACGGCACGCGATTGAACTTTTTATTGATCAACAAGTGTTCATGGATTCTGTACATGGGAATGAAAAAGTGGCAGAACTATCTGCACATACAGAAGTCACGACCTTCGAATATCGCGGGAATGATTTATTTCTTGAAGGGAATATACTTTTTACTGCCTACCTCGAAACTGATTCAGAAGAAAATCCATCTCAGTCCTCAGTTCAGTCAGACGATGTGCAAAACCTTCAACACCGCATGCCGTTTGATGTGAAAGTACCAGTGAAATTTCAACCAAAAGGTTTACTGAATGTTCAGGTGCAAATTCCTGATGCAACCCTTCATGTATTAGGTCCAGGCTGGACGAACATTCAGGCATTCTTAGTCATTGACGGGCTTTCACCAGCGGGTGGCTACGTCGCTCATTGTGGCGCTCAGGAAGCGAAGGTACCGTTAAGCGTAGAGCCTTTGAGTCAAAAAGGTGAGTCATCATCTGAATCCGCAAAAGTCGTCTCGCCCTTTGTGGCCGATGGAGAGAAGCAGACCATCGAGAAAAGTTTTTCGCTTAGTGACTGGTTGAAACCATTTGAAGTTTCTGAATCATTACAAACAGAACAAAAAGTCGGCGAGGAGCTGTCTGTTCGAGGTTCGAACGAATCCGCACAAGGTTCCTATCATGAGAGTGACGAACGACAGGGAGAATCATCTGATAAAAAATGGAAAATGGATTTGCAAGGTGCTGATCGAGCTTTGCATGGTACTCCCAGTGTACGGCAGAATTCAGAAAGTAATCCAGAACCAATCAATCCATTTAAAACAGGCAAGTCGTCTGATGTAGTAAAAAGTAATGAATCCGAGTTATTTGAATTCAATGAAGAGGTGCGTACTGATCATGCTTCTTCGATTCATTTCCATTTTGAAAACTCAGAGGTGGAAAGTAAAGCAAGCGTCGAACATGAGTCACACATTCAACCGATAGATGCGAAAGCGGTACGCTCCGAGTTAATACCTGAGAGCCCGCCTGCCCCACTGATTGCCCCTGTCAAGCCGCCGACGCTTACACCACAAGAGTTAGCACCAGCGACAATACCAGTTGCTCCTCCCACACCTACACAAGGTGAAGTTGCCTTTTCATTAGAAGCTGACGTAATCGCGGTTGATGTTGAACCGGAGCAAGTGAGTGGATTTCACGCGGGTGTGAGTGTACAAGGAGCCACTGATGGTACTGCGCCATTACAAATGTCCTATACAGCCGTCCCGGAAGAAAACGTAGAAATGACAGCGGCTGAATGGTTCTGGAAAACGATGAACATTCCTGCGGGTGATGCAAAATGTACAATGAAGTTTCGTATTGTTCATGAAACGGAAACGTTGGAAGATATCTCTTCGTTGTATCATGTGAGCGTATCAGAACTTATGCGCGTCAATGATATTGCCATGGAAGGCTCACTTGCTGGTATGTTGCTGTATATTCCTGAAGTACAGTAGTGACTCGCATGCGTTGGCAGGGAGAGGGGGAGTGGGCGATGGAGTATGAAAACATCCTACATGCGGTGATTCCTCACTATCCTATGCGCGTTCACGATTGGCAATGGACTGCACCAGACACCTGTCTTTTGCATACGAATTACGGGCAGAAATTCTTGCATCGTGAGAATGAACAAGCTCGCGTACAGTTGCGCGGACAAGTGTTAGATGCGCTTGCCAAGCGTGGCATTCTCAGAATACCGCGGTATATTCGTACGGTATACGGCGATCCGTACATTGTTTTAGACAACGAGGTCTGTACGGTTGTAGATCGTCTGCGTTTTTACGAGATCGCGATGCCAAGGGATTTATCTATCGCTATGAGCAATTTATCTGTTTTGCACGAAGTACTTGCAGATCTCGATGTTCGTGCATTTTCTGCGGCGTCTGTTGCACCTTCTGTGAGTCGTGTCATGGCGGATGGAGTGGAAGTTCTCGAGCGTGCTCAGGAAAGATGTCGCAGTGAAGTGATCACGCCATTTTGCAGTCTTTTGCTTGCAAATTTCTCAGCGGTGCGCGACCGAGCGCACCGCAATTGGCGTTATGTAGAAGAGACTGATCATGTACGTCGCGATTGGAGCGACGGGGATCAATTGATATTGGGACATTATGATCAAACTAGTATTGCTTTTACGGACCTCGGGAGAATTGCGACACTCGATTTTAATGGGATAGCGGTTGGAGATCAAGAAGTAGATGTAATGACCTTTTGTCGTTCTTTATATGAACGTGGTCTAGGATCTGACGTTTTGCATGCGCTACAAGCTTACAAAAGTCGAAAGGGAGCAAATCGTGTATGGGAACAACGAATTGCAAGTGTAGTAGGATATCCCTTTGCGGTTGTTAAAGTTGTAACGAAGTATTTGGAAAGTGAAAATCGCTCAGAGCTTATCTGGAGAACTCGCCTTCTAAAGGCGTTGACAGTAGATAGCGGAAAGCCATAGGAGGGATGTGGGATGAAGGAATATTTGGAAGATGAAGTAAAGTCTGTTTGTGAGCACTATGGAATCGATGTTGAAGTACTCCGTGAATACGAGTTTTATCCGCTCAAGGCCACGATCGTCGCAGGAGCTCTACGACTTGTTACTGATCGTCAAACGGTATTTATAAAACGTTCGACAGTGGCAAATGATCAGCACTTGCATGCGATTTTTGAAGCGGTAGAAGGGCTTGCAGCAAGAGGGGCGCGTGTCATGCGATTTTTGCATACAAAGTATAGAGATCCTTATGTGATTCATGAAACAGGGTGTTATTACGCGCTGCCTCAACTATCTGGCAGGATGCCTGACCTTGACTCACCGCAGGAATTCATGGCGGCATTGGCAACGTTGGCTGAGTGGCATGTGAGTGCGAAGGTCAAACATGGCATATTGTATCAACCGCGCAGAGTAGATCTCACTTATGAATGGAATGCAGCCCGCGCAAAACTACAAATTTATCGTGAATATGCGTTAGAACGTGAAGAACCCACTGAACTTGATACGCGATATCTTGCGATTCGTGAGGACTTGGATCGACAAGTTGGTATTTCCCTTGCAAAACTGAGACAAATCCCCTATGAACAGATCATACAAACGGCCGTTCAACGTGGACATTTGTGTCACGGAAGTTTTGTGCGACAAAATTTATTAGTCACTAAAGACGGCCTCTATGTGCTGGATCATGATCATCTTTATGAGGGATCGCAAATGATTGATCTCGCACATTACTTGCATCGCTATGGAGCGCAGCAGTCATTTGATATTGAATTATGTCAACGTGGTTTAGCGACTTATGAGAGCATTCGTCCTATTGGTCAAGAGGAATGGCGATTGCTTGAAATTCTGCTGCGTTTTCCGGTATCGATTATGCGGGTGTTAGAATGGTATTATGAACACCGAAGAGATTGGGAAATGGAAGACTTTATTGACGCATTTGAGGATGCGTGTCATGCAGATGTGGCACGAATGGCATTTCGCCGCCATTTGTTTGGCGCACTGGTTGATGAGGAACCCGAACCGCTATCAATTCAAGCTTTTTTCGCCAAGTATGGTGAGCAAAAAATGGTCTTTAGTCCACCGGGTCCACCTGATGAAGATGAGAATGAGCGAGTTCAACTCTTTACTACGCAAAGTATCTTGCGTCAATCTCATGAATTTCTAACGAAAAATGTGAAGGATGAAACAGTGGGTCTTTGGCGTCCCGCCTCTCGTGCATATGGAGAGTTAGGGAGTGCCAAGGAAAAAAGTCACAAGAACCAGGATTAGACCTGCCAAAATCATGAGGTTAATAATTGAAGGAAAAAATAGCATTTGTAGCATGGTAAGAAAAATACATCCAAGTAAAATAACTTTTGCGAAACGTGCAAGCGCCATAAAAAAATTTTGCATGATCGAACCTCCGGTCCATTCCATGATAATTCAGTACCGAATGCCCACTCGCGGAATGTAAGATAGCATATGCCCACTTGAGAAATGAGGTGCCTTTTTTTCATCTTCAAATTTAGACATTTTCTACAGGTGCGTCGTCATGGTATATTGAATGCACTGATAGTGAAATGGGTGAGGTAATGGCAAATAAACCATCGACGATGCAAAATATAGGAAGTATTGCTCCTCCGCCAGAAGGATGGCGTTTTAAGGTGATTTTTTATACCGCACTTGTGGTAGGTGCAATTGGTGCGGGGATTGGGTATATAGAAAAGGGTTCGGCGATCAATAGTATTACTATGGGCACGGGACTACCTATGGTAATGGCTCCATACTTTGTTGTGCCAAGGACAAAAACAGCACGCATATGGCAAGGAAGCCTCACTGGAGCGTTAGCTGGCGTTGTCGCAATGCTTGGGTTATTGCTCGTTGCGACAAGTCGGTTTACTTCGAAGTGGACTCTGTTTGGAACGAGTTTTCTGCAATTTTTAGTTATGGCTGTTGGGGTTTCCTGGTTGTCAGTTGCGATGAGTGATTGGGCGGAAAAACGCAGACAAAAGGTGGAGGCAAAGCGTGTAGCAGAAACGCCAGCAAAAACCCTTGAGCAATTTCCAAAACGACCACGTATGCGTGCTCCCAAGCGAGAAGAAACAGTTCGTTCAGTTCGTACACACAGGTACAATCGCAAAAAACGCTGAGGGTCTATTTGACAGCATCACATATTACTACGTATAATAACTGTAATTATCTTTCGGAACTGAACAGTGAATCAACCTGAACAGGAGTACACACGTTTTAGGTCAACAGAGAGAAGAGCCTAGGTTGAGAGCTCTTTGATCGATACGAGTGGAAGGTCGGTTCTGTAGCAGCGAAGTGCTTGCTAGGTTGTGGGTGGCTCCATTATGGCTATGAGTGTTACACGGATAACGTGTGAAATGCAAGGTGGTACCGCGGAAGCTAATCCTTTCGTCCTTCATGGACGGAGGGATTTTTTTATGAAGAGTTGCATGTGAGGGGGATATTGTTATGGTTGAACAAATCGTTGCAAAGTCAAACCAGCAATCGCCATTAGGTTCATATGATGCACAGGAGATGGAAAAACGCATCTATGATTGGTGGATGGAAAAACAGTTTTTCCGGGCAAATGGAGATACGACAAAACAAACATTTACGATTGTGATGCCCCCGCCCAATGTGACGGGTGTGCTCCATCTTGGTCATGCTCTTGATAACACCATTCAAGATTTATTGATCCGCATGCGGCGGATGCAAGGTTATGATGCCCTGTGGATTCCAGGTATGGATCATGCTGGTATAGCAACGCAGACACGCGTTGAAGCTCAACTCAGTAAGGAAGAGGGTCTTTCACGTCATGATTTGGGACGTGAGGCATTTGTTGAACGAGTGTGGGCTTGGAAGGAACAGTATGCGGAAGTCATTCGCTCACAAATACGGAGACTTGGTGCATCATGCGACTGGTCTCGTGAGCGTTTTACGATGGATCCAAGCTTATCGAAAGCGGTGCGTGAGGTTTTTGTAACGCTCTATGAAAAGGGGCTTATTTATCGGGGCAATTACATTATCAACTGGTGTCCACGGTGTGGGACTGCGTTGTCTGATATTGAAGTGGAATATGAGGAAATGAATGGTGCATTGTATCATATCACGTATCCGTTTACGGATGGATCAGGATCTCTACAAGTTGCGACGACTCGGCCGGAAACAATGTTTGGCGATGTTGCAGTGGCTGTTCATCCAGATGATGAACGCTATAGCGCTATGGTCGGAAAATCGCTGCGTTTACCTTTTGTCGATCGTGAAATTCCTGTGATTGCAGATGCGTATGTCGATCAAGAGTTTGGGACGGGGGCTGTCAAGATTACTCCTGCCCACGATCCAAATGATTTCGAAGTGGGTCAACGCCACCATCTCAATGCCATTAATGTGATGACAAAGGATGGGAAACTAAACGAGTACGCGGGGAAATTTGCTTCGCTTGATCGCTATGAGGCACGTAAAAAAGTTGTGGCGGAACTCGAAGCCCTAGGCATATTGACGCGCGAAGAGCATGTTCATTCTGTAGGACATTGTGAACGATGCGGAACAGTGGTCGAACCTTGGCTGAGTACACAGTGGTTTGTGAAGATGGATTCGCTTGCAATCCCTGCAAAAGAAGTGGTTGCGAATGGGCAAACGCAATTTGTGCCAGATCGTTTTGCGAAAATCTATAGTCACTGGCTGGATCATATTCGCGATTGGTGTATTTCTCGGCAGTTATGGTGGGGTCATCGCATCCCAGCCTTTTACTGTGCAGATTGTGGCGGGACAACAGTTAGCCGTGAGCCCGTAGAAATCTGTTCGCAGTGTGGTGGTTCGCGTGTATCACAAGACGAAGATGTACTTGACACGTGGTTTTCCTCCGCATTGTGGCCGTTTTCGACGATGGGATGGCCGGATGATCAAGAGGGCGATCTTGCACGATATTTTCCTACGCAAGTACTTTCGACCGGTTTTGATATTATTTATTTTTGGGTAGCTCGGATGATCTTTATGTCTCTGTCATTCACGGACCAGCCGCCGTTTGAACAGGTGTTGATTCATGGGTTGGTGCGTGATGATCAAGGGCGGAAATTTTCGAAGAGTCTTGGGAACGGGATTGATCCTATGGATGTAATCTCCAAATACAGTGCGGATGCCTTGCGTTTTATGCTTGTAACGGGCGCTACACTCGGACAGGATATGCGTTTTTATAGCGAACGTGTAGAAGCTGCACAGGCACTGGTAACGAAGATCTGGAATGCATCGCGGTTCGTGTTGATGAACATAGATGCGAATATCATGGGATCATTACCACCCGTGGAACAACGTAGTTTAGCAGATCGGTATATTTTGCATCGCTTGCATACCACCGCCAAACAGGCAACAGAGGAACTCCAAGCGTATCAGTTTGCAGAAGCAGGAAAGACAATTTATGAATTTTTCTGGAATGACTTTTGTGATTGGTACATTGAACTTGCAAAAGTTACGCTTTATGGCGAAGAAACGGCACAGAAAATTCCTACACAACAGACACTTGCGTATGTGTTAGATCAAGCTCTACGCTTGTTGCACCCGTTTATGCCGTTTGTAACGGAGGAAATCTGGCAAGCGTTACCGCACGATGGCCAGACGATTATGCGGGCGCCATGGCCGGAGTTTTCGGAAGCATTGAAAGATGAAAAAGGTTTTTTAGAAATGACATTTGTTATGGATGTGATTCGTGCTGTTCGAGTATTACGACATGAGAAGAACATTGCGCTTGGTAAAAAGGTAGATATCATTTTGCGTCCAAAATCTGAACATGTGGCAGTTCTACGTACGGCAATTCCCTATATGGTGCGTTTGTGTAATCCTAATAGGCTTGTTGTGGATGCAACTGCAAAGTTACCAGAAGAACGTTTGACTACTGTCCTTCCAGAGGTTGAAATTATTTTATCGTTAGCCGGTCTCGTTGATTTTGGAGCCGAGCAAAAACGATTAGGAGAAGAAAGACGGCAGTTGGAATTTGAAGTCAACCGTTTGCAAATAAAATTGGGAAATGACTCTTTTATTGCGAAAGCGCCCACAGCTATCGTACAAAAAGAACGTGAAAAACTTGAAGGCTATATGGAGCGGTTAGAAAAAGTAGTAGCGGAGCTAACCCGTCTGGCTTCTGTGTCAAATAGACAAAGTGCAGAATAGGATGGTAGCAACATGAGCCTAACTGTCGATGCAAATGCTGCAGTAGAGTATATTCAAGCACGGGCGCGATTCGGGATAAAGCCTGGCTTAGAGCGGATCGCGTTTTTGTTGCAGGGACTTGGTGCGCCGCATGAGCAATTGCGTTTTGTGCATGTGGCGGGAACCAATGGCAAAGGATCAACCTGTTTTTTTATCGCACAGATGTTGCAGGCTGCTGGTTATCGGGTGGGTCTCTATACTTCTCCCTATTTAATAGCTTTTGCTGAGCGCATGAGCGTTAATGGAGTGCCGATTACCTCGCATGAATTGGTATCCTTTACTGAGCGCGTTCGTCGCGTGGCAGAAACAGTGGCAGATAATCAGTTTCTGGAACCTACAGAGTTTGAAATTATTACTGCACTCTCTTTTTTATTTTTTGTCGAGCGTAAAGTCGACCTCGTTGTCTTAGAGACTGGACTCGGTGGCAGGTATGACGCAACAAATATTGTGATACCTGAGGTCTCTGTTATTACAAACGTAGATCTAGATCACACAGAGATTTTAGGGAAAAGTGTTAAAGAAATATCCTTTGATAAATCTGGTATTATTAAGGAAAAAATACCAGTGGTTACAGGAGCGGAGAATGCAGCACTTGCTGTTGTCACAAATGTTGCTAAAGAGAAGCAAAGCCCAATGTTTGTCGCAAAACGGGATTTATCCATCGTATCGGAGCAAATTAAAGGGATGTATGGGCAAAGATTTAGCTATTTTGGTATGCATCGAGATTTTCTTGGCTTAGACATGCGAATGTTAGGGATGCACCAATTAACGAATGCGGGGATTGCCCTTGGTGTGATTGAAGTTCTTCAAGATATAGGGTATGACATTGACGAGGTTGCGATCCGATCAGGACTGTCAACTGCGGTTTGGTCAGGACGATTTGAAGTGATACATGAGAATCCACTTGTCGTGCTTGATGGCGCGCACAATCCTGCCGGTGCAAGGGCGCTCGCGCGGGCTCTGAGTGATCTTTTGATAGACCGATATGTGCTGATTATAGGCGTTCTTGGCGATAAGGACATCGCTGGTATCACTCAGGCTGTCGTTCCCAATAGTGTTTATGTGATCGTCACGGAACCAGACGTGGCCAGAGCTGCATCTGCCAATTTGGTCGCTGAATTTGTATCTAAGTGTACAGTGGGGGATACACCTATTGAGGTGAATGAACACATAGTTCAGGCAGTTGCTCGAGGTGTACTACTTGCACAACAGTTGTCGCTTTCTCTATGTATCATGGGTTCATTGTATACAGTTGCACAGGCGAAAACTGCTTTTATGCAGAAATAATCACAAAATGTGCGAGAGGTGGAGACGCAGTGGCAGTGGAACAGGTGGAAAAGGAGTCAGTGCCTCATATTCATTTTATCGGAATTGGCGGCGCTGGCATGAGCGCGATCGCAAGTATTCTGCTGGAAAAAGGGTATCACGTATCTGGATCTGATGTCGCCGTTCAGGATAATACTCGACGGTTAATTGAACGCGGCGCGACTGTGTTTGAAGGTCACAACGCGGCGCACATCGTAGGTGCAGATTTCGTGGTCTATACTACTGCAGTTTCTGCAGACAATGTAGAATTGCTTGCCGCTCGTGAACTGGAGATCCCTGTGCTGCATCGCTCCGAAATGTTGGCGCAATTAATGCAAGAAGGTGTTGGCATCGCGATCGCCGGCGCACATGGCAAAACAACGACGACCTCGATGGTAGCCTGGATTTTGGAGCGGGCTGGACTGGATCCTACGTTTCTAGTAGGTGGTGTCGTGGCAAATCTTGACACGGGTGCAAAAGCTGGAACGGGTGACTATGTGATTGCTGAGGCGGATGAGAGCGATGGATCATTTCTGAATTATGAGCCAGCGATCGCTGTCATTACCAACATTGAAGCTGATCATTTGGAGCATTACGGGGGTGAGTTTGATCAGCTAAAGGCGGCTTATCAACGTTTTGCTGATCGCATTCCACCTCAGGGCTTGCTTATTTCTTGTGCGGATGAAGGAGAAACGCAGACGATTCTGATGTGGGCGAAATGCCGGAGAAAGACGTATTCTGTTCGGGGTAATAGGGCTGATTTGAGTGCGAGTAATGTGCGATTTGACGGTCGCGGTTCGCGATCTGACATTTATTTCCGCGGTGAGTACCTGGGTGAAATCAATCTACAAGTACCTGGATTTCATAATGTTGCAGATGCCCTTGCCGCAATTCTCGTCGGGCTTGAGGTGGGCATTTCGTTTTCTGTGATGTGCAATGCACTCGCTTTATTTCGTGGGGCGTTGCGCCGTTTTCAAGTGCACTACGATCACGATGACATTATGGTTGTGGATGATTACGCACATCATCCAACGGAAATCAGGGCCATTATCACTGCTGCCAAAGTGACGGGAAAACGAATTATCGCCGTATTTCAACCGCAGCGCTATACCCGCACGTATCATCTGTTTGATGAATTTACGCACGCGTTTCCAGAGGCGCAGGAGGTTGTTATTGCAAATATCTACTCGCCTGCTGGAGAAAAACCAATTCCGGGTGTGAACGCTGCTCGATTGGCACAGATGGTACGACTTCATAGTAATTCTAGGGCGCAATATATCCCGACTCATGATGAGATTTTAAGCTACCTGAAGGAAACAGTGCGGCCTGGTGATCTTGTTCTTACGATGGGGGCAGGGGATGTTTGGAAGGTTGCAAAAGAACTCTCTGTCTGGTTACAAGATCGGAGTGCACTTGCAAAACTCGTGTGATCAGTTCTACTGAACGTACTTTTTAAATTAAGCAAAAGTATTACAAACTACAAAAGACGTCCCATGCGGGGCGTTTTTTATGGTTATATCATGTTTTGGAACAGCAGGTTTTTGCTGACTTCTGTCGAATTAGTGAAAGAGCAAGAGTGAGCGGAATGGAGTTTGATGACGTTGGCACGGAAGCGACTGGGTGACTTGTTGATCGAATCTGGTCTGATTCATCAGGAACAGTTGGACGAAGCGGTGAAACGCCAAAAGGGCACGAAAGACCGCTTGGGCGATGTATTAATTCAGTGCGGGTATATTACCGAAAAACAATTAATTGAAGTCCTTGAATTTCAACTTGGTATTCCACATGTGCTGTTAGCGCGAGAAAAGCTTGATCCATCGGTTCTTGCGCTTGTACCCGATACACTTGCTATGAAGTATTTAGTTTTACCGCTGCGTAAAGATCGTAATAAATTGCTTGTTGCCATGGCTGATCCGTTAGATTACTACGCCATTGATGATCTGCGCATGTCAACGGGGTTTCAGATTGAGCCTGCGATTGCTGCAAAAGAAGAGCTGCGTCTCTATATTGAGCGCGTATACGGGATGAAGGGATCACTTCAACAAGCCCAATTGACGACTTCGCCTGAAATCCCGACAGATTTAGAACTTGAAGATAAGGATTCGCCTGTCGTGCGTCTCGTCAATCAACTGTTGAACCAGGCGGTTAAAATGCGTGCGAGTGATCTACATTTTGACCCTATGCAGACTGAGTTCCTCGTTCGTATGCGGATTGATGGCATGATGAGACAAGAGCAGATCCTTCCTAAGCAAATGCAACAGATTATGACCTCACGCATTAAGGTGATGGCAAACATGAATATCGCAGAGCACAGATTACCACAAGATGGCCGCTTTCGGATTCAAGTAGATAAACGTGAGATTGATGTACGAGTGTCCGTTTTGCCGACTTTATACGGTGAGAAGATCGTGTTGAGGCTTCTTGATTTGACGTTCGGATTGAAAAAAATTCATAATTTGGGTTTTATGGAGTCGCATATGACGATATATCGACGGATGTTGTCTAGCTCAACCGGTCTTGTATTGATAACGGGTCCGACTGGCAGTGGCAAGACATCCACGCTGTATGCGGGCTTGATTGAGCGTAGTACACCTGATGTGAATGTGATTACCATTGAAGACCCAATTGAATATCAGCTTACCGGCGTGAATCAAGTCGCAGTAAATACAGGGACTGGACTTACATTTGCGCGCGGGTTACGGGCAATTTTGCGGCAAGATCCGGATGTTGTGATGATTGGAGAGATTCGCGATGCAGAGACTGCGGAGATTGCTGTACGTGCTGCATTGACAGGACATCTAGTGCTGTCAACACTCCATACCAATAGCGCACTCGCGACGATTGCGCGTCTTATGGATATTGGAATCGAACCTTATCTTGTAGCGTCCTCATTGACTGGAGTGATCGCACAGCGGCTTGTACGTCGAGTTTGTGAAGAGTGTAAGGCGCCCAGTGTTCCAACTGACTTGGAACAGGAGCTATTGTCCAATTTTAACGTTCACGATGGTCATTTTGTGAGAGGGAATGGGTGTGCCGCATGCGGGAAAACGGGCTACCAAGGAAGAATGGCGATCCATGAGATGCTCGAAGTAAACGGTGCGATACGTGGCCTAATTGCGCATGAAGCGGATGAAGAACAGTTGCGGGAATACGCCAAACAGTATGGTTTTCATACACTTTTGGTAGACGGGTTAGAAAAGGCGGCCCTTGGATATACAACCATTGAAGAAGTGGTACGAGTAGCGATGCGGTAGCGCTAGGGTGCTTGGAGTGGGGGATTGTTGTGAGTGTGATTATCGACTTATTGGAAAGTGCAGTTAAGCAGGGCGCATCTGATTTGCATTTGACTGTCGGATCTCCCCCTGTGTTTAGAATTACTGGAGAATTGCGCATCAGCAAAGCCCAATCGCTTTTTGTGGAAGATACGGAAGCGATGGTGCGTGAACTGTTGAGTACAGATCAATGGGATAAACTTGTCCACTTTGGCGAGGTCGATTTTTCGTACAGTCTTCCTGGTGTATCAAGATTTCGTATGAACGCTTTTCGCCAGCGCGGGTGCTATAGTCTTGCTGTGCGGGTGGTGCCAACTAGTGTGCCGTCTTTTGACAGTTTAGGTTTGCCGACAGCGGTTCGTGCTTTTGCGGATCGGCAGCAGGGATTGGTACTGGTTACAGGACCGACCGGGAGCGGAAAATCGACAACGCTAGCAGCACTTATCGATGATATTAATAAAACACAACAGCGACACATCATTACACTTGAAGACCCTATTGAATACCTCCATCGTCATGGGCGCTCGGTAATCGATCAACGAGAAGTGGGAATTGATACGATGTCTTTTGCACAAGGACTGCGTGCCGCCTTGCGGCAAGATCCTGACGTGCTGCTCGTTGGCGAAATGCGAGATCTAGAGACGATGACAACAGCAATTACCGCTGCAGAGACAGGACACCTAGTTTTTGCAACGTTACATACGCCAGATGCGCCTCAATCAATTAACCGAATGATTGACGTGTTTCCATCTGGGCAGCAGCAGCAAATCCGCATTCAACTGGCGAGTGTTCTGCTCGGCATCGTGTCTCAGCGGTTGATTCTCACGGCTGATGGTCGCTCACGTGTGGCGGCAATTGAGATTCTGGTCAATACTCCGGCGGTGGCAAACTTAATTCGCTCAGAAAAGGTACATCAAATTCGGACGACTATGCAAACGGGAAAATTATATGGGATGCAGACGATGGAGATGAGTTTGCGCGAATTGCTGCAGGCAAACCGCATTAGTGAAACGCAAATTCGTCAATTTGCAGTTGAGTTTGTGGGTGGATTGCATACTACCATCTAAGGATAGTAGAAAGAGTGTGGGAGGAGGAAGAAAAACGATATGCCGGCGTATGTCTATGTCGCATGGTCGCGCGATGGGAAACGCAAACGCGGGGTCAAAAAAGCGCAAAATGAGCAAGCAGCTATTCTCGCTTTACGTGAGGAGGGCATTTATGCGATCTCAGTTAAAGAGCAGACGGATGTGTGGTGGAAACATGATATCTACTTTGGTAGTAAAGTGAAGACGAGGGATTTCACCGCATTTTGCCGTCAACTAGCTACACTGATTCGAGCGGGGGTCGCACTTGTAGAGAGTGTGAAGATTTTAGCGCGGCAAAGTGAATCTAAACCACTGCGGCAAACGCTAGAACAAATGAGTGCGTCACTTGCTGAAGGACAAGCTTTTTCTGCAACTACTGCGGAGCATCCAGATGTTTTCCCGATGATGTTTATCCATATGGTTCGAGCGGGTGAAGTTGCAGGGAATCTCGATGAGATTTTGGAGCGAATTGCTTATTTTTTTGAACGCGAGTACGAAACACGGGAAAAAATTAAATCCGCGCTTACTTATCCGATTGTGGTTGGTATTGTAGCAGTTTTGGTGACTGTGTTTTTACTTGTGAAAATTGTGCCAACGTTTATTGGCGTATTTGCTTCGTTTCATCAGGAACTTCCACTGCCGACACGAATTGTTCTTGCGGCAAGTGGGATTCTTGAACACGCATGGTGGGCTGTCATTGTTTCTGTTATCGGATTTTGGGGGGCACACAGATATTTAAAAACAAAGAGATTCTATCTGCGTTTTCTTGATCGTATGAAACTCTACACTCCTGTATTTGGAGTGTTGATCAAGAAATCATTGATTGCTCGTTTGGCGCGAACGATGAGTTCACTTATTACGAGTGCCGTGCCTATTTTAGAGGCAATTGATATTGTGCGCGCTGTCGTCGGTAATACGGCTATTGGTGATGTGTTGACAAAGGCAGGAGAAAGCTTACAAAGAGGGGGAACGTTATCTGATGCGATCGGCAAGAGTAAACTCTTCCCGACGCTCGTAACGCACATGGTAGCGATAGGTGAAGAGACAGGAAACTTAGACTTTATGTTCGATAAGATTGCTGATTTCTATGAAGCAGAGGTGTCGGCGTATGCAGATCGGCTCAAAGCGTTGATTGAACCGCTCATGGTGATTGTGCTTGCGGTTATTGTTGGGACGATCGTTATGGCGGTCATTCTACCTGAATTTTCTTTGTATAAAACCATTAGTTAGTTGAATTAGTACGAATGGACTATATACAATAGAGACAAGTAGAATAGATAATAAATTATATTAGGGATTTTATGCTATGATTTTATTGCGCATCTAAATTATGAGGGGGTTGAGGAATGTTGATTAGAAAATTAAAGAAGAAAATACAACAGTATAGCAAATGTTTTACTGGATTGCGTTCTTTGAAACAAGATGAAGGGCTCACTTTGATTGAGTTACTTGTTGTCGTTGCCATTCTGGGTATTATTGCCGCAATCGCCATTCCGTCTGTGGCTGGAGCGATGCAAAATGCCAAAATCGGTGCAACTGAGGCTACGATGAGTACAGTTCAGGAGGCATTGCAGCGATATGAAGTGGACTTTGGCAATTATCCGTCAAATTTAAGCACGCTAATGCAGCAGACTACAGCAAAAGGAACTACGGATGGACCATTTCTTAGTTCGCAGACATTGGTTGATGCTTGGGGTAATCAGATTGGGTATGAGTTCGTAGCACCAAGTGGTAATAATCCTGGCGAATACATTTTGTTCTCTAATGAAGGAAACAACAGCAATACGAATCAGCTTTCGTCAAGCTCGTCTAACGTAATCTGGGCGAGTGGAGGTATAAGCGGCACCAGTTCGATCGGGCAAACTCCGACAACTTCTCCTTACCCTGCATCTTTCCCGGCGATATCTAAATTTACCATTTCTACAAATTCCAATTCAGGAAATTAGAACGATCCTGCCATTCAAAACGATTGGGCAGAGGCTATTTTGTCTGTCTGAGTTTGATGGATAGATGTTGTGTGGGAGTTGCATCGCATATCGATACCCTTATTATGTTGTTTATTGGGTTATACGGATTGGTGTTAGGATCATTCTTCTTACTTGTGGGGATGAGAGTGTCAAACGGGGAGTCAATTGTGACTCCCCCATCACATTGTTCGTCGTGTGGGCGTAAGCTCACCCCGTTTGAACTGATTCCTGTTCTGTCCTGGCTGGCGCTTAAAGGCAAGTGTCGAACATGTCACACACGTGTCTCAATCCTCTATCCACTCGTTGAGATTTTAACGAGTGTTTTGTTTATTCTTACGTGGCTGCATTTTGGTTGGACAGGTGAATTTTTTGTGGCCGTTTTCGCAACCAGCATGTTTATTATTTTATCGCTGATTGACCATCAAATTTATCGTCTACCTAATAAAATTGTTCTATTGGGCGTCATCGTGATCTTCTTTGTTCGACTAGCGATTCATCCGCTCGGTGTATTATCTTATATCAGCGGTGCACTGCTGGGATTTTTGTTGCTTCTCATCATTATACTGATGAGTCAAGGTGGGATGGGGTTTGGCGATGCGAAATTATTCCTGTTTGTAGGGTTGTATGTGGGGTTCGTACAGACAATTTTCACGCTGATCCTCGCTTCGTTTTTGGGGGCGCTCGTGGGTATATCCTTGCGTGCGCTTGGCCGTTTGCAAAAGCGAACAGCAATTCCTTTTGGTCCTTATATTGCGACTGCGGCGATTGTCATTCATCTCTATGGTTCTCCGTTTATCACGTGGTATGTGAGATTGCTGTCGTTTCATTAAATGTAAAATCGATGTAGAATAGTCTTTCTTTTGCAATGAAAGGATGTTTTTCGTTATGGCACTGCTTCGCGCAATGGGTTCGCGGATGTTGCCACTTGGTCTAGATTTTGATGGAGATGTATTTGTGATCTCCGAACTGAAATTCCGATCGTCTGGGGCAACTCCAAAATATGATGCTAAGAGAGTTGTATGGCGTCAACTGAATCGAGAGGGTTTTTGGCTGGACGAAGATAAACAGGTACTTCTTAGACATACGCTTTTAGAAATAGTGAGAGAGCATCGTTGGAAGGGGCGCAAGGTGGTGCTTTCTGCACCTTCTGAGCATTTGCTTTTACGTCATCTATCACTGCCGCGAATGCCAAAGCATTCTTTGAAGTTAGCGGTGGAAACAGAACTTAGGTATTCACTACAATTGCCCTTTGATAATCCGATATACGATTATGCACTGGCGACTAATGCTCATGTGGCGTCACGACATGAGGGGGAGCAAGATGTGGTTGTTCTGGCATTGCCAAGAGATGAGGTTATTCGCGCAAGCGATGTGGTGAGATCGGCTGGCTTGCGTCCTGTTCGAATGGAACCGAACCTTCTCGCCGCAGAGCGTATGCTTGGATCTGATCAGGTGCGCGCTGGAATATATGCAATTTTGATTTTGCGTGAAGATGGTGCGGAATTGGGTGTTTTTGATGCAGGCAACCTTATTTTTTTGCGACATGTGCAGGGGCTCCCCAAGGGCTATGAATTTCAAAAGGAGCCTCTAACGGATAATGGACAGATTCTGGGATATGCATCTGATGTTAGCCATGAAGTAGAGCGGTCATTAAATTTCGTTCAGTATAATGTGCTAGCCTCTGGTGCTACTATTGAACATGTTTACGTCTTTGGAACGCCATCACTTATGACAATCACTATAAACTTATTGCAAAGTCGTCTGGATCAAATAGTGCGTGCAGTTACACCGTGTTTGGCGATTGAGGCTTCGTGTGTAGTAGATAGTCAGATAGAATTGGTAGAAAATTTGGAGACGCTTGGGCAAAAGGCGGTCGTGTCATTCGGTCTCGCGCTTTCGGAGGTTTCTCATGCAAATTAACTTATTACCATCACCTCCACCGGCTCTTCGAAGACGTTTACTTGTGTTTTGGGTGGGTCTCGGTATCTTATTCATTTGGGCTCTGGAAAGTGGAATTTCTTATTACCAGACGACAGCTTCGATTAGAGTACTCACAATGCAGTATCAGTCGGCAGAAATGATGTTGCATCCGCTTTCGCGGGATGTAGCTACGCAACAAAAAGTGCAGTCGTTAAGTGCATTGGCGAATTTGATTACCCAATTAAAGAATGCGCTCCCGGTTCCAGCCGAAGCGATTGCAGAATTACAGAGGAAACTCCCGGTATCAGGAGTTATCGGAAATATTACTTATTCGAATAATAAGATCTCTACAACTATTTATGTGAATTCATATCAACAAGCGGCTGCGTTGTTAATTGCGTTGGATCATGATTCTGCGTTTCAACAGATTCAGGTGAGCTCTATTTCAGATACAACGATCGGTAGCACGCAAGGATTAGCAGGGGGGAGTCTGCATATGATTCAGGCGTTGCAAGGAGGAGGATTGCTAACTGGTACAACAAATGCCGTCATATCGGCATTCGCCAATTCTAAAGCTGCTGCATCAGCGTCTCAACAAAGTACGAATGCTACTGCAATTCCTCATGTTACAGCAACGGGTAAATCGAATAAGACATCTTCAAGTACTGTTCGCGGTGGTCAAATTCCGCAAACGGTGACTCGACCCAAAGCACCGAATGGCACGAATGCAGCCGCAGCCAATGGGGAGACGACTTCTGCATTAGCAGTAAGTCAACAAGTGGGTCATCCGTCGATCGCCATGACGATTTCGTTAATCGTGAATCAACAGCAAGTAAAAGCGGATCGAGGATTGCGGTAGGGGGTGGTGGAAATGTACGAAAAGATGAGTTATCTAGTAGACTTTGTGCGGAGATTTAGAAAGGAATTAGTCTCATGGTCTTTAATCCTTGTGATCGTCATCGTTTTTAGCGAACTAAATGGACAGGCTACCATGAAAGAACAATATCAACAAAACTTGTTGAATGCGGCTAATGTGCAAGTACAAACTCTTTCTACAACGTTGCGATTGGGAAAGCAGCAGAAAGTGAAAAATGCGAAACAGGAAATTGATTCACTGCCCATATCAGCCGATATTCCGGGTATTGTCCTGTCCATTGACCATCTTGCAACGCAGGCGAATGTGCGAATTGTGTCTTTTGATTTTAATAAGCCAAGCTCGACAGGGGTGGCTGGAAGTGTGACAGGAGCCATCCAATCTGCACTAAGTCACTTTCTCTCGGTTTCTTTGCCGTCGAGCAATCAAAATCATGTTCCGATTCAGCATGTATTTCTTCAATTATCCATCCAAGGAACACGTGATGATCTGCTGCAATTTGTGAAACATTTAGAACATGAAACCCGTCCTACTGCGATTAATGAAATTGATTTCCCGCAGGAAGTGCAAGTTGGAGCTTCCACCATAGTGACTGTGGGCTGTGCTGTTTATTATCGCACGCAAGCGAACTAGGGTTCACTTAGGGATGGTGAGAAAATATGTGGATTCAAGATAAGGTGCGAGCGTACTGCGACTATGGGGTATTTCAGTATTGCAGCCAAGAAAATGGAATGACGCTCGTTGAGGTTCTTGCAGCAGTAGCCATTCTCAGCATACTCTCTGTTGGGTTTGCGGGAGTTGCAATACAATCTTTGAACACAATGGTCTTAAATACACAGCGTGTTCAAGCTCTGGAGTATGCTCGTGCGACAGGAATCCAATTGCGTGATAGAACCCATGTAGCTCCATTCTCAGTGTTGGAAGAAATGAATGGAATAAAGTACACGGTTGTAGTTGATCTTGGTATACCCTTATCTTCTGATCCTGATTTGCTGCCAAATACTATTCGTGTGTTGTGGAGTAGTTTAAATACCCAACATCAAATACAACTTACTGTCTATACAGAACAGTCACCGACGCCATAGGAAACTGTGCAAACTCGCATGGAACGTTTAGATGATGTTGTTTAGGTTTCTAGAGGAGGTAGGGGGCTTTGTCTATGCGGAGGAGTCCACTTTTAGCTAGATTGAAACAATGGGTATTCCTTAAATCGGAACATGGGATGACACTTGTTGAACTGCTCGTTGCACTCTCGATTGGTACAATGGTCCTTAGTGCTGTATTTTATCTATCGTCGGATATTGCCCAATGGTTCACAGCAGTCACCACTCAGTCTACAGTAAATCAAGACGAAGCAACATTAACGACAATGATTCAAGAACTGTCGCAGGATGCTTCAAATGTGTATATACAACAATCAGGTAATGGCGCTATATTTGAGATGAAACGCAGTTCGCAGGGCCAATATGCATATCCCGATTTTATACCATCTTCCTTTTGGCAGTCAGGAAGTGCTACCATTCTTTGCGAGGGCGGTCATCAATCATATCAGATTGTTTTTTTCGCGAACAAAAATGGGGAGATAAGAAATCGTACAATTGAATTATATACTAGCATGAATAAGTGTGGATTTCAAAAAGTATCGTCCACAGAATTCGAATTACTCATTGAATCGAATTCACGGTTGTTCAGTCCTAAGATCATCCCGTTTGGAGCTACTCAGGTGATTCAAAATAATCTTGGACAAGGAACAGGACAAGGAACAGGACAAGGAACAGGACAAGGAACAGGACAAGGAACAGGACAAGGAACAGGACAAGGAACAGGACAAGGAACAGGACAAGGAACAGGACAAGGAACAGGACAAGGAACAGGACAAG